>CAZXVY010000171.1:0-5877 GCA_964644115.1 uncultured Terriglobales bacterium | reverse complement strand
GTTCGAAGAAGTAGGCGGTGGTCGAGCCCAGCGAGCCGTCGGAGTAGGCCTTCAATGCCCCCAGCCGAAGGTAGGACGATCCGTATCCACGGCGTATGCCGAGCTTGGCCAGCGATTCCCACTCGGTCAGCGCTGGGGCGGCGTAAATGCGCGTGGTGAGCTCGCCGCGTTCGGCCAGTTCCGCATACAACGCGAAGTCGGCAGACTCACTGCCCGGCTCCTGGAAGCTGGTGCCCATCTCCTGCACGCTGGTCACGCCCAGCGACGCCGCGTGCTCCAGCGCCCGCTGGATGCCGCGAAGTCTCCGCTCCCGGGTCAGCGGCGGAATGTGCTTGGTGACCAGATCCATGGCGGCATCCTTGAGGGCGCCGGTGGGATTGCCCTGCCCATCCCGCACGATGGTTCCGCCGTTCGGATCGGGGGTGCGCGCGGTGATGCCCGCGCGGCGCAGTGCCACCGAGTTCACAATCGCCATGTGCCCGTCGTAGCGCGCCAGGAACACGGGAGTGGTGGGCGCAACCGGATCCAGCATGTGGCGGGTGGGCAGCTCCGCCGGAGTCCACATCTCGTGGTCCCAATTTCCGCCCAGCACCCACTCCCCTGGCGGCGTCCGGGCCACGTCCTCGCCGATGCGGCGCACGAACTCCTCTGCCGAGGTGGCGTCTTTCAGGTTGATGCGGTCGAGCTGCTGGCCCCCGGCGGAAAAATGGACGTGAGCATCGTTAAACCCCGGAACCACGCGCTTGCCGTGGGCGTCCATTACGCGCGTTTTGGGGCCGCGCCAGGCGTCCACTTCCGCCGACGTCCCGACGGCCACAATGCGGCCTGCCAGAATGGCTACCGCCTGGGCTTCAGGCCGAGCCTTGTCCACCGTCCAGACCTTGGCGTTGGTGATGATGAGGTCGGCGGCGGGCGCTTGAGCGTGAACGAGGGTGCCAGCAAGCAAGAAGCAGGCGATGGAAATTGGAGACATGAATACTTGAAGTATCTGATTAGCTAATACTTGTATTCTATTCATTATGCATAATAATTTAATTCTCTAATAAGCTCCCTTACCTGTCGCTTACACGAAATCAAAACCAAGATCCCTCGGCACGCCCTCCTTCCCGCCTTCGGCGCATCAGTCGGGCGGCTCGGGATGACAGTCTCATAGGCACTTTCCGATGACCGGATGACTACATGACCACATGACCACATGTCTTACCGCTCTCCCCACTTCAGCTTGGTCCTGAGCACGTCGAAGAACGTCCGGTTCTGCAGGCGGACCAGCTTGACCTCATGCTTGGACTTGGCACACACGATCCGGTCGCTGTCCTGCACCGGCACTCCCACCTGGCCGTCCACGCTGAGGAAGGCGCCCTCCTGGGTGGTGCGTACGATGATCACGATCTCGGCGGTGTCGCGCACCAGCAGCGGGCGGTTGGTGAGCGCATGGGGGGACACCGGCGTAACTACGAACGCGTTCACGTCGGGCGCCAGGATGGGCCCACCCGCGGCCAGGGAATACGCCGTGGAGCCGGTGGGCGTGGCAACGATGAGGCCGTCGGCCTTGTAGTTGGAGACAAACTGCCCGTCGATTTCCACGTCGAAGTCCACAATGCGGGCCAGCGCGCTCTTGCTGACCACAATGTCGTTGAGGGCGTCGTACTCGGCGACGCATTTTTCCTGGCGCAGCAGGCAGCAATGCACCATGGCCCGCGATTCGATGCGGCAGCGCTTCTCATGCACCGCCTCCAGCGTGGGGTAGAGGTCAGGAAGCGGAACTTCCGTGAGGAATCCCAGCGAACCCAGGTTCACTCCCAGAATGGGGATACCGGCGTGGGCCACCGCCCGGGCTGCGGCCAGCATGGTGCCGTCTCCGCCCAGCACCACCACCAGCGTGGGCGCTTTGGCGGCCAAATCCACGCGTTCCACTTCTTCGTCGCCGGACGCGTAGCGGGCGGTCTCGCGGTCCACAATCACCCGGTACTGGTGGGCGCGCAGCCAGTCCACCAGTTGGGCGGCTATGCGCTCCACTCCGGCGCGGTACGGCTTCGAGATGATGGCGATGGAGTCCATTTGGTAATTGGGAAATTTGGTAATTTGGTAATTGAAGAGCTTCGGGGCGTCACGGAAGTGCCGGATTGTCCCCAATTACCAAATTACAAAATTATCCAATCACCAAATTTTCCCATCACCAAATTGCGTACAGCAGAAACTCCCGGTTCCCTTCTCCGCCCAGAATGGGCGATTCGATGGCGTCGGTGCGCGCGGCGCCCAGTTCCATCAGCTTGCGCCGGACTTTTTCCACCGCCTCGGCCTGCACCGCCGGGTCGCGCACGATGCCGCCCTTGCCCACCTGCCCGCGACCAGCCTCGAACTGCGGCTTCACCAGCACCACCAGCTCGTGTGGCGCGGCCGTCCTCGGCCGCGTGTTCTGCGTAGCGCGGTCGTCCCGTGTGGCGCGGCCGTCCTCGGCCGCGTTCCTTCCAAACGCCGCTTTCACCACAGCCGGGAGGACGAGTGTAGCAGAGATGAACGATACGTCCATGGCGAGGAAGCTCACCGGCTGGGCAAGCTGCTCGGGCTTCAGATAACGGGCGTTGGTGCGCTCCAGCAGGCGGACGCGCGGATCAGAGCGCAGCCGGGATGCGAGCTGGCCGTAACCGGTGTCTACGGCAATCACCCGGGCGGCGCCGCGCTGCAGCAGGCAATCGGTGAAGCCGCCGGTCGAGGCGCCCACGTCCAGGCAGGAGCGCCCGCTCACATCAATCTCCCAGTGCTCGAGTGCGGCCTCCAGCTTCAGCCCGCCGCGGCTGACAAACTTGAGGTCTTCGCCCAGCAGCCGGAGCGCGGCGTCCGTCGCCACCGGCGCTCCCGCCTTCCCGACCTTCTGCTCATTCACCAGGACTTTGCCGGCGAGGATGAGCGCCTGCGCGCGCTCGCGCGACCCGGCCAGGCCGCGCTCCACCAATAGCTTGTCGAGGCGGAGCTTCGCCGCACGGGTCTTCACGGAAAGAATCTTACGTTCCGCACTCAGGTGTGTGCAAAGCGGAGAAAGCTGGCGTCGCTACAGCACTTCCCATCTTCCGTCGCGTCTTTTCCACACCATTATGCACAGGATTGTTGAAAACTACGCGTGGGCGCGGCGGTCCAGGAAGACGCAGCAAGCTGCGTCTCTGCAAGATGCCCTGGAATTCACCGCAGAGACGTTGCTTGCAACGTCTCCCGGAAGCTCCCCAAAAGTTGCCCTGCGCTACAATGGCCGCGCATGGCGCGTATCCAGCTTCACGCCGACCCCGCAGGCCTTTTCCTGCACGACGTCATTCTCAACGCCTGCCGCCGTTACGCTTCCAGCATCGCCCTGGTGGACGCTTCGACCACCCCCGCGCGACGCATCTCCTACGGCGAGTACGGCGAGCTGGTCGAGCGCCTGGCGCGGGGTTTGGTGGCCGCCGGCATCCGGCCGGGAGAGGTCATCGCCACCTATCTCGCCAACTCCTGGGAGTTCGCCGCTGCCTACCACGCCGCCACACTGGCGGGAGCTATCCCCACGCCGCTCAATCCCAGTTACCGGGAGCGGGAGGTTCGCTATCAACTGGAAAACTCGGGCGCGGCCATGCTGATTACCAACGGCCCCTTGCTCCGCGACATCAACCTCGGCGGCCTGCCTGGCTTGCGACGCGTCTACACCACCCGCGAGCCGGCGCCTGGCGCCGAGGGCTTCGCAGCCCTGCTGGCGCCGGCTTCCGCGTTTCCTCCCACCGCGGAACGCGGCCCGGAACAAGCCGTGGCCGCGCTTCCCTACTCCAGCGGCACCACCGGGCTGCCCAAGGGCGTCATGCTCTCCCACTCCAACCTGGTGACCAACGTGTTCCAGTTCCTCGCGCCGGGAGAAGAGGCCACGTTTCGCGCCGGGGATGTGGCCTTGTGTTTTCTTCCGCTGTATCACATCTACGGACTCAATGTGATCCTGAACCCGGTGCTGGCGGTGGGCGGGACGCTGGTGCTGATGCCGCGTTTCGACTTGGAGCATGCGCTGCGCATCATCGAGCAGGAAGGAGTTACGTTTCTGCCCATGGTGCCGCCGGTGATGAACCTGTTCTGCCAGGCGGCCGCGCAGGGACGCTTCCCGCGAGCCCATCGCATCCGCGGCGGCAAGTGCGGCGCGGCGCCGCTGGCCGCTGAGTTGCCGCGACGCTTCACCCAGCTCACCGGCATTCGCATTCGCCAGGGCTACGGAATGACCGAGGCCTCACCCGTAACCCACACCGGCTTCCTGGAAGACTACCGTTACCGGCCGGAGTCCATCGGGCACGCGGTGGCGCTCACCGACTGCCGCCTGGTGAATGAATCGGGCGGCGAAGTTGCGCCCGGCGAGCGGGGCGAACTGCTCATGCGCGGGCCGCAGTTCATGCTGGGATATTGGAACGCGCCGGAGGCCACCCAGGAAGTCTTGCGCGACGGCTGGTATTGGTCGGGCGACGTCGCCCAGCGGGACGCCGAGGGCTTCTACTTCATCGTGGATCGCCGCAAGGAGATGATCAAATACAAGGGCTTCCCGGTGGCCCCCGCCGAAGTCGAGGCCGTCTTGCTGGAACATCCGGCGGTGCGCGACTGCGGAGTGGTGGGTAAGGCCGACGCCGCGGCGGGAGAAATTCCCTGCGCCTTCGTGGTCTTGCGCGAGGGCCACGCCGCTTCCGCGCAGACCGAAGTCCAGCTCTGCGGCCACGTGGCCGAACGCCTCACCAGCTACAAGCAGCCGCGCGAGGTGCGCTTCGTGGCCTCAATTCCCCGCAATCCCTCGGGCAAGATCCTACGGCGCGAGTTGCGCGACCTGCTGTAGCTAGTTTCGCGCAGCCCGGTCGCCCCCGGCCGGGGGAAACACCGCCTCTCCGACGGTAGGATGGCGGGACGGAATGTCCAACCCCATCCTCCGAGTCGAAGAACTTCGCCATACTTACTGGCGCGAAGAAGAACGCGCTGCTCTTTTCAATCGTCAATCTGGAAATGAAGAAATCGTCAATCCTCACAACCTTCCCCACAGAAGGATCCGCCGGTATTCGTACACATAGGGGCGCGTGTCCTCCAGCTGCGGCAGCAGGAGTTCGCGGTAGCGGGCCAGAAAGCGCTCGTACACTTCCGGCGACAGCCGCTCCTGATAGGACACCAGCAGCGTGCCCTTCACCCACTCCACCACGTCCTCCCGTGCGGGCAGTTCGTGCCGGTAGATGCGAAGCTGGGCATGGCGCCGGGCGTAGCCCAGGCGCACCAGCAGCTGGTCGTACTCGCCGGCGGAGAGCACATACTCGCGATGCACGTAGCCTGCCAACGCTTGCGCGAACTCCGGCTCGCCCGCCACCTCCGCGGCGCAGCGATGCGACGGGTGCTGGTACATGGCGGGCATCTGCACGGCAAGCTGGCCGCCGGGAGCGAGGGCCGCCGTGAGCCGGGCAAACAGCGCCGGATGATCCGGCAGCCAGTGCAGCGCCGAGTTGGAGAACACCAGGTCGTAGGAGTGCTCGGCGGAGAAGCTGCCGATGTCGCCCACCTCAAAGCGCAGACCGCCGGCGGCGTAGTCGGCGCTTTCGGCCAGCATCGCGGGCGAAATGTCGAGCCCGAGGATTTCCCGCGGCTTCAAATGCTGCTGGAGCTGTCGCGTCAGGCGTCCGGTACCGCAGCCCAGATCCACCACGCGCATCTCCGGCCGCGGCTCCACCAGCGCCATCAGATCGAGGAAGGGCTGGCCGCGCTCCTCGAGAAAGCGCTCGTACTGGACGGGATTCCAGGCGTCCGGCTTCACACGTTGCCGCCGCGCTTGACGCGGAGAGCGCCTGCGATTATAGTCCGCGGCCAGCGTACGTTTTCCCAGCGTCGAAACCCGCGGACCAACTGTTC
>CAZXVY010000170.1:0-5885 GCA_964644115.1 uncultured Terriglobales bacterium | reverse complement strand
CAAAAGGTGGGCGCGGAGCATTACCGCGAAATGTTGCGGCGGGCAGCGGCCCCGGGAAGTGCGGGCGAGTCGCCCGCTTCCACACGAGCATCCGCTGCGGTGGACATCATGGCGCGCTCCTCGGGGGGCTCGGTGCTGGCCGAGGGAGAGCGTCCGTCGGGAAAGCTGGAGGTGGCGGTGGCCATCGGCACCGACCCTGCGACCACCTTCTGCGCCATCGTTCCCGCGCCGCCCGACGTCGAGGAATTTCTTATCGCCGGCTTCCTGCGGCAGAAGCCGGTGGAGCTGGTGAAGTGCGAGACCGTGGACCTCGAAGTTCCGGCCTCGGCGGAAATCGTCCTCGAAGGCTACGTGCTGCTCGACGAGCTGCGCACCGAGGGCCCCTTCGGCGACCACACCGGCTTTTATTCGCTCCAAGATGAGTATCCGGTGTTTCACGTCACCTGCATCACTCATCGCAAGGACCCTATCTACTCCACCACCATTGTGGGCAAGCCGCCCATGGAAGACGCCTGGATGGGCAAGGCAGTGGAGCGCATCTTCCTGCCGCTGATGCGTCTGACCATCCCCGAACTGGTGGACATCAACCTGCCGGTCGAGGGCATCTTCCACAACCTGATGATCGTCTCCATCCGCAAGTCCTATCCCGGACAAGCGCGCAAGGTGATGAGCGCCATCTGGTCGCTGGGCCAGGCCATGTTCACCAAGTGCATCGTGGTGGTGGACGAAGATGTGAACGTGCAGGACCTGGGCGAGGTCGCACTCAAAGCGCTGAACCACATCGACCCCGAGCGCGACATCCAGTTCACGCTCGGCCCGGTGGACTCGCTCGACCACGCTTCGCGCCTGCCTAACTTCGGATCCAAGATGGGTATCGACGCCACCCGCAAGTGGCTGGCCGAAGGCTTCACCCGTCCCTGGCCGGACGAGATTGTGATGGATGAGAAGACCAAGGCGCTGGTGGACAAGAAATGGAAAGAGTTGGGGATTGAGTGAGGGGCGATGTGTGATGTACGAAGTGCGAAGTAAAAGGCGCGAACCCCGTGGACCCAGCTAGTCGGAGGTCTTTTCGGCTAGCGCCGGCATCTTGGCCAGCAACTGCTCCTTGCGGTAGATCAGAGTCCCGGTTTCGTAGGTGGCGATTTCGAAGCCGTGGCCGTGGGTGATGGCGTCGGTGGGGCAGGCTTCCACGCAGTAGCCGCAGAAGATGCAGCGGTTGTAATCAATGTTGTAGACGGCGGCGTAACGCTCGGCGCCGCTTACCCGCTTCTCAGCCGTGTTTTCCGCGGCCTCAATGTAAATGCAGTTCGACGGGCACGCCGCCGCGCACAGGAAGCAGGCCACGCATTTCTCCAGGCCGCTTTCGTCGCGCTGCAGCACGTGCACTCCGCGAAAGCGCTCCTGGAAAACCGCGCCCTTCATCGGTCCGGGGCCGTCGGGATAGTTCTCCACCACCGTGGGCTGGAACATTTCCCACAAGGTCACCGACATGCCCTTGGCAATGCCCGCGATGTCCTTGACGACCGACATGGATCGTCAGTATAGCGGATGGGTGAGGTGCGATGAGTGATGTGCGATATGTGATGTTGTCAGCCCGGACATCGCACTTCACAAATCTGATATCGCACATCTTGCACATCCGTCCCTCCCGGTGATAGCTTGATTACAGCATCAGGGAGCGATCCTGCTTTGCGGGGTCCGGCAACCTGGCCCGAGACTGCCAAGGTGCCTTGAGTGCGTAAGCACTCGATGTGCGGAGATGATCCGAAACCGAGTCTCGCCGCCGCGCCGCCTGGTGTTTAGGCGGCGATTTTATTTGTGACGAATGACCGACTTTCTACAAACCGTCCGCGAGCGCGTCGTGATCTACGACGGCGCCATGGGCACCCAGATCCAGGAGCTCAACCTATCCGAGGACGACTTCTGGGGCAAGGAAGGCTGCAACGAACTCCTGGTGCTGAGCCGGCCGGACGTGATCCGGGAAATCCACGCGCGCTACTTCACCGCGGGTTGTGACGTGGTGGAGACCGACACTTTCGGCGCCACCGGCATCGTCCTCACCGAATACGACATCGCGGACAAGGCGCGCGAGATCAACCGCGTTGCAGCACAGATTGCGAAGGAAGTGGCGCGCGACTTCTCCACCGCCGCGCGGCCGCGCTTCGTGGCCGGCTCCATGGGCCCCACCACCAAGCTCCCCTCGCTCGGGCACATCAGCTTTGACGCTATGGCCGCGTCCTACACCGAACAGGCGCTGGGCCTGATCGAAGGCGGCGCCGACATCCTGCTGATTGAAACCTCGCAGGATCTCCTTCAGGCCAAGGCCGCGCTGGCCGGTGTGTTTGACGCGCTGCACCAGTCAGGCAAGCGTCTTCCGGTCACGGTGCAGGTGACGCTCGAGGCCACGGGCACCATGCTGCTGGGAACGGAAATCGGCGCGGCGCATACCGCCCTGGAACCCTACGACGTGGACGTAATCGGCATGAACTGCGCCACCGGGCCGCGAGAGATGAACGACGCCGTCCGTTACCTGTGCCACAACTCCACCAAGCACGTCTCCGTCTTGCCCAACGCCGGGCTGCCGCAGAACGTGGGCGGGCGCGCCGTCTATGGGCTCACGCCGGCGGAGCTGGCCGAGTTCCACACCCTGTTTGTGAAGGAGTACGGCGTGCGCATTGTGGGCGGCTGCTGCGGCACCACGCCGGCGCACATCAAAGCCGTCGTGGACGCGGTGGCCTCGCTCGAGCCCGCGCGCCGCGAGGTGCAGCCGGCGGCCGCGGCCTCCAGCGCCTACACCTCGGTCCCGCTCGACCTCGAGCCCAAGCCGCTGATCGTGGCCGAGGAGATGAACACCACCACTCGCGTCGAGCACTTCCGCAACCTGGTGCAGGGAGGGAAGTACGACGACATCCTGGCCCTGGCCAAGAAGCTGGTCAACGAGGGCTCGCACATGCTCGACCTGTGCTGCGCCATCGTGGGCGAGGACGAGAAGGGATACATCTGCGGCGTGCTGGAAAAGGTCTCGACCCGTGTGCCCGCTCCCATCCTGGTGGACTCCACCGAAGCCGACGTGGTCGAGGAAGCGCTGAAGCGCATTCCCGGCAAGGCCCTCATCAATTCCATCAACCTGGAGGACGGCGAAAAGCGCACTTCGAAGGTGCTGCCCATGGCCAAGCGCTACGGCGCCGGGGTCATCGCGCTGACCATTGACGAAGAGGGCATGGCGCTCACCGCGGAGAAAAAGACGGCCATCGCCAAACGCATTTTCGATCTGGCAACCACCAAGTACGGCATTCGGCCTTGCGACCTGGTGTTCGACGCGCTCACGCTGCCCATCTCCACCGGGCAGGACGAGTACCGCACCGCCGGCAAGGAGACGCTGGAGGCGGTGCGCCGCATCAAGCACGAACTGCCCGAAGTGCACACCATCCTGGGGGTGAGCAACATTTCCTTCGGGTTGGACGTCTACGCGCGGCGCGTGCTCAACAGCGTCTTCATGCACGAAGCCGTGAACCACGGGCTGGATATCGCCATCGTCAACTACCCGAAGATTTACCCGCTGTACAAGATTCCCGACGCCGAGGTGGAACTGGCGCGCAAGCTGATCTATCACGACACCTCCCAGGGCGATCCGCTGGCCAGGTATCTGGCGCACTTCTCCGGCATGGACAAGAAAATCGAGACCGTGCACGCCGACTTCTCGCGGCTCACGGTGGAAGACCGCCTCAAGCACTGCATCATCAACGGCGAGAAAGCGCTGGGCGAAGGAGACGCGCGGCAATCGCTGGAGCAGATCCTGGAGGCCGCGCTCACCGACTACTCGCCGCTCGACCTCATCAACAACGTGCTGCTCGACGCCATGCGCACCGTGGGCGAGCTGTTCGGCGCGCGCAAGATGCAACTGCCCTCCGTGCTCGACTCGGCCTCGGTGATGAAGCAGGCCGTCGCCTTCCTGGAGCCGCGCCTGGAGAAGTCCGCCGACCGCCAGAAGGGGACCATCGTGCTGGCCACGGTGAAGGGCGACGTGCACGACATCGGCAAGAACCTGGTGGACATCATCCTGTCGAACAACGGCTACCGGGTGGTGAACCTGGGCATCAAGCAGCCCGCGGACTCCATCATCGCCGCCGCGCAGCAGCACCAGGCCGACGCCATCGGGCTCTCCGGCCTGCTGGTGAAGTCCACGGTGGAGATGAAGTACGTGCTGGAGGACCTGGAGCGCCAGCAGCTCAGCTTTCCGGTGATCTGCGGCGGAGCCGCGCTCACCCGCAAATATGTGGAGGACGACCTGCGCCGCGAGTACTCCTCCGGCGTGTTTTACGGAGAGGACGCGTTCGCCGGCTTGCACCTGATGGACGACCTCACCGCCACCGGCGGCGCCCGCGAGGAGCGCATCGCGGAAGGCAAAGCGCGCAAGCAGTTCGCCCGCGCCGCGGTGGCCGTAGCGGAAGCTCCTGCGCAACGCTCCGCCGCCGTGCGCGCTGACGTGGACATCCCCGTCGCGCCCTTCTTCGGCGTGCGCGTGGAGAAGAACTTCGACCTCAGCGAAGTTTTCCGATACATCAACCCCACGGCGCTGTTCAAGAACCAGTGGCAGCTCAAAACCGCCTCACAGGAGGACTACGCCCGCCTGGTGGAGCAGAAGTACCGCCCGCTGCTGGAGAAACTGCAGGCGGAAGTGAGCGCCAAGGGCTGGCTCGAGCCCCAGGCAGTGTACGGCTGGTTCCCCTGCCAGAGCAGCGGCAACGACGTGATCCTGTATGACCCGAATTCATGTGTAAAGGCGGGCGCCCTCGCCCGCCAGGACGGCTCATCTGCCCGGCCGGGGACGGCCGGGCCACACAACCTACGCGAAATCCAGCGCTTCACCTTCCCACGCCAGAAGGAAGGCCGCCGCTTGTGCATCTCCGACTTCTTCGCCGCGCAGGACTCGGACCGCATGGACGTGGTCGGGCTTTCCGTGGTCACAGTCGGGGCGCGGGCATCGGAGGAATCGCACCACCTGTTCGAAGCCGGAGAGTACACCCGCTACCTCTACCTGCACGGGCTCAGCGTCGAGACCGCCGAGGCCCTGGCCGAGCTCCTGCACAAACGCATGCGCGAACAGATTGGCATCGCGGGCAACGACTCACCGAATATCCGCGACCTCTTCCACCAGAAGTACCGCGGGTCGCGCTTTTCGCTCGGCTACCCGGCGTGCCCGAATCTTGAAGACCAGACCAAGATCTTCGCCCTGCTCGACCCCGAGCACACCATCGGAGTCCGCCTGACGTCGGGCTTCCAGATTGACCCCGAGCAGTCCACATCCGCCATCGTGGTACACCATCCTGAGGCGAAGTACTTCGTGGCGTAATTCGCCACAGAGACACAGAGTCGGAAAGTGCCAGTTGATTTCACCGCGAATTTCCGCGGATGAATGCGGCTGGTAGAGGCCTTACCCGCGTTCCAGCACGATCTCGAACGTCACCGCGGAGTGCATCGCTTTGGGATCGGGGTAAACGCGCACCGGGCGGACCAGTTCGCGGCTGGTGCACAGCGGATCCTTGGTGTAGTTCTTGTCGGGATCGCCCTCGAAGGCCGGGTCGGTGGCGAAGTAGAGCTGCGTAACCAGAGTCTTATGGCCGGGCGCGCTCACTTGGTAGTGGATGTGCTGGGCCACGCGGTCGGGGTAGTGGCCGGGCAGGCTGGTATCGAAGGCATACTCACCCTTCTTGCCGGCATTGAGTTGGGCGCGGTAGTGGAAGCCATGGTTATCGTATTGCCCGAAGGGGTTGGTTTGCCAGATCTCGACCAGGGCCTCAGGCAGCGCGTCGCCGCGTGTGTCAAAAACCGCTCCTGACACGGAAAGCGGAAGGCCGGGATCACCCGGGCGGGCAAGCTGGCGA
>CAZXVY010000169.1:0-5900 GCA_964644115.1 uncultured Terriglobales bacterium | reverse complement strand
CTTCGGTGCCATGGCGCCGCGCGAGTTCTTTCTGTATCAGAGCAAACTTTCGCCGGCCGGTGCCATGTACACGAAGCTCGCCGCTTTTCCACTTCGGTAAGCCCGGCAACTGGACGAGCCACTGACGTCTTGGACTTGTCATCCCGAGCGCAGCGAGGGATCTGCTTTGCGTCTCCTCAGGCGTTTCAGGCGATGCCCGGAGCTTTCTTCCGTCGCCGGTCTGTGATATCAACGGAGCGCGATGCACGTGTTCGCCGCGGTGGCGCTGCTCTCCTACCTGATGGGCTCCATTCCCTTCGGGTACATCCTGGTACGGGTCTTTCGCGGAGAGGACATCCGGCAGAGCGGGAGCGGAAATATCGGAGCGACCAACGTCGCGCGCAAGGCTCCGATGTTAGGCCTTGCGACTCTGGTTCTGGATGCCGCCAAGGGCTGGCTGGCCGTGAACCTGGCAGTCCTGCTCGCCGATCGCCTGTGGGCACAGGGCGAGCCTTTCTACCGCGACTACGACCAGGTGCAGCCCCTGGCGGCGCTGTGCGTCGTGGCCGGCCACATCTTTTCGGTGTGGCTGCGGTTTCGCGGCGGCAAAGGCGTGGCCACGGCGATTGGCAGTTACGCCGCACTGGCGCCCGACGTAACTCTGATCTGTCTGCTGGTCTTTACGCTTTTTCTGGGCGCATTCCGCTTCGTGTCCCTGGCTTCGTGCTGCTGGCGTACGTTCTCCATGGCCGCCAGTTTTCCCCTGCGTTCTACGGCATGTCTGCGCTGTCGGCGGTACTCATTGTGGTGAAACACCGGGACAACATCCAGCGCATGCTGGCCGGCACCGAGCCCCGCCTTGGGTTGAAACCCAAATGAGCCGGGTTGCCATCATCGGTGCGGGAGCGTGGGGCACAGCGCTGGCCATTGCGCGGGCGCGCAAGGACGGGTCGGAAGTCGCCCTGTGGGCGTTCGAGCCCGAGGTGTGTGCCTCCATCCGCGAGCACCAGGTGAACGATCTATATCTGCCCGGGATGCCGCTGCCGCAATCCGTGCGCGCCACCGGCAGCCTGGAAGAAGCTTTGCGCGGCGCCGAAATCGTGGTGAGCGTGATGCCGTCGCCGCACGTGCGGCGCGTGTTTACCCAGATGGCTTCCCGGCTGCGTCCGGAGACGCTGGTGGTGAGCGCCACCAAGGGCCTTGAGGAAGGCACGCTGCTGCGCATGACCGAAGTGGCCGCCGAAGTTCTAGGCGCCGCGCGCCCGGACAGCCGGCCGCGGATGGGCGCGCTGAGCGGGCCGTCGTTCGCCAAGGAAGTGGCGCGCGGCGATCCCACGGCGGTCACCGTCGCCTCCCGGGATGCAGAACTGGCCACACGCGTCCAGCGCGAGTTCAGTGACTCCAACTTCCGCATCTACACCAACGAAGACGTGGTGGGCGTGGAACTGGGCGGAGCGCTGAAGAACGTGATTGCCATTGCTGCGGGTGTGTGCGACGGGCTGGGACTCGGGCACAACACCGTGGCGGCGCTGATCACGCGCGGCTTGGCGGAGATCACGCGGTTGGCGGTGGCTTGCGGCGGCCGCCGCGAAACCATGTCCGGACTGGCGGGCATGGGCGACCTGGTGCTGACCTGCACCGGAGGCCTCTCCCGCAACCGCACCGTGGGCGTGGAACTGGGCCGCGGACGAAAGCTGGAAGAAATCCTCGCGGGGATGCACGGCGCCGTGGCCGAAGGCATCTTCACTATCCAGGCCGCGCTGGGGCTGGCGAAGAAGCACGGTGTCGAGATGCCCATCAGCCAGCAGATGGACCTCATCCTGCACCAGGGCAAATCCCCCAAGGACGCCATCCGCCAGTTGATGACCCGGCCGGGGAAAGAAGAGTCGGCGTAAGACGCCGTGGCTGAAGCCGCTTACTGCGGCGGCGTGTGCCAGGCCGCGGCGGAAGCGTTGCCCAGCACGTAGCGCTCGAACCAGTCGAGGTTGCGCTGCATGGAGTCGCGGATGAGCTTGGGCTCCTGGAGGCCGTGGGGCTGCCGCGGATACTGGATCAGCTCGGTGGGCACGCCGCGCGCCCGCAGTCCGGTGTAGATTTCCTCGCCCTGCGAATAGGGCACGCGCCGGTCGTCACCGCCGTGCTGGATGAGCGCGGGCGTCTTCACCTTGTCGAGGAACGACATGGCGGAGTGCTGGGCCAGAAGCTCTCTCGCCTCCCAGGGTTTGCCGCCAAAGTAGGACTCGATGAAGGGCGGGATGTCGGTAGTGCCGTAAAACGAAAACAGGTTGGTGACCGCGGCGCCGATGGAAGCGGCCTTGAAGCGGTCGGTCTGGGTGATGGTCCAGGAAGTCATGTAGCCGCCGTAGGACCAGCCCATTACGCCCATGCGGTTCTTGTCGGCGATGCCGCGGGCGATGAGTTCGTCCACCCCGTCCTGGATGTCGCGGAAGTCGCCGTAACCCCAGTCCTTGCGGTTGGCGGTGCGGAATTTCTCTCCGTATCCGCCGCTGCCCCGCGGGTTGGGCAGGAAGACCACATAGCCCTGCGAGGTGAAGGCGTGCAGCGGATAGGCGCCGCGCCGCAGAGTGAAACCCGTGTCGAACACGCCCGCCGGCCCGCCGTGGATCACCAACAACAAGGGATACGTTTTTCCCGGCGAGTAGTCGTGGGGAGTCATCAACAGCCCTTCCATCGCCATGCCATCGGTCTTGTTTTTCCAGGCGACGATCTCAGTCTTCGCCAGGTTCAGTTCCGCGATCTGCGGATTCATGTCCGTGACCTTCGCCGGCGCGAACGCTGGAGGCGCGGGAGTCTTGCCGGGTTGCGCCGGCTTGGAGTGCAGCGCGGCGAAGTAGAGGTCGCGAGGCTGGGTGGGCGAGTCATAGGTCCAGGCCATGGCGCCGCTGGCTACGGAGACAAACTGGCAGACGCCCTTGCGGCCGTCCATCACTTCGACTTTGCCCTCCATCGTCACCCGCCAGATGTGCTGATCCACGCCCTTCGGGCCGGTGAAGTAAAGCGAGGCAGAGTCGTCGGCCCAGCGGAACTGGCCGATACGCTCGTCATAGTTGCCGGTGAGCTTTTGCGGCGTCCCGCCGGAAGCTGGGAAAACGTAGACATAACTGTTGGCGGCCCAATCGGTGCGCGACTCGCCCTCTACGGCGATGGACTTGCCGTCGGGCGACCAGCGGGGTGACGAATAGGTCAGATCGTCGCCGGCCAGCTCGCGCACCTGCTTGGAGGCGATCTGGATCACGCGCACCACGCTGTTGAAGTTGTCGGGGACCTTGGGTGAGGGCTGGTCTGCAAAAGCGATTTCGTCGCCCGCGGGAGAAAACGACAGCGCGGTGACGTGGCGCCGGGCGGAGTACAGCACCTCGGTGTTGCCGTCGGACACGCGCACCAAGTAGAGCCGGGCCAGCTTTGGGTTCTGGTCCACCACCACGGCGTCGTCCTTGTCCTTCTTCTTTTTTTCCTCCTCCTCGCTGGGGGAAGGCGCCGCGATCAACGCCAGGCTGCGCCCGTCGGGCGCCCAAGCTATGGAGCTGCCTTCCAACATGCCGCGGGTGAGCTGCCGGGCCTCGCCGCCTTCGGTGGAGATGAGCCACACTTGCTTCTTCCCTGCCTTTTCAGGCTTGGCCGGACGATCGCTGAGGAACGCGATCCATTTCCCGTCGGGCGACCAGCGCGGAGTGTCGTCGTGCTGGGCGCTGCTGGTGAGGCGAAAGACGTTCCTGGTGGCCAGGTTGGCAAGGTAAATATTGGTGCCCAGGGTGTTCTCCTCGAAGTCCGCCTGGGAGACCACGAAGGCGGCGCGGCGGCCGTCGGGCGAGATCTCGACCGCGGTGATGTTCTTGTACTTGAGCACGTCGTCGAGCGTGACCGGCCGGCCGGCGAAGGCGGGCAACGCCAGCAGCGCAATGAGGACAAGACATAAGGCGAAGCGGGCTCTCATCAGAAATGGCTCCAGGAGTGGGTAAAGCGCGATGCGGCGCATTGTAAATCAGCCGGCGGCCGGCGGCCAGCCGCGCGCTTTTTTCGGCGGCTTCCGGCAGCCTTCGGTTACAATTCGCAATTACTCTGGTGCCGGTCCGCCTCATGCCCTCGCGCATTTCCATCCTCTACGTGATCCTCGGGGTCCTGATCCTGGTGAGCGTGGTGCCGCCGCTGTTCTACGGGACGCTGGTGGCGGAGAGCAATCGTCAGCGGCTGGAAACCAACGAGAAGCTGCTGCAGAACACCATCACCCGTTCCCTGGCGGAAGACATTGCGCTGCGCCACAACGACCTGCAGATCATGCTGGCCAACTTGTCGTCGGCGGTGCAGATAGCCAGCGGAGGCGACATCAGCGCCGAGACCAAGGTGACGTCGCCGGAGCTGCGGGCGCTCCTGGAGCGGTTTGTGACCTCGTCGGAAGACCTGGCCTACGTCACCCTGCTCAACTCCCAAGCCAAGGGCGTCAACGCGGGCCGCATCCCGCTCGACGAATTCATGCAGCGCGAGCTGGAGCACGCCTTCATCGCCGCCCAGGAAGGGCGCGCCTACACCGGGTCGGCGCTCTCCATGGGCTCGGGCAAAGAAAGCAGCACCTTCATGTTGGTCAGCGCGCCGGTGATGGTGGACGACCGCTTCGTGGGCATGCTGGGCGCGGTGATCAACCTGCACCCCTTGCTGCGGCGGCTGGAAGCCGCTTCCACCGGCGGCCTGCTCACCTACGTGGTGGACCGCCGCGGACGCCTGGTAGCCAGCTCCACGCCCAAGTACGCCACCGGGCGCGACATGGGGCAATTCGAGATCGTCAAGGGCTTTGTGCAACTGGGCGGCAAGGCGCGCTTTGCAGAAACCAAGCCCTTCCTCCTGGAAGAGAACGGCAACCAGGAGCAGATGCTGGGGACCTACAGCCCCATCCCTTCGCTGGAGTGGGCGGTGATCGCGCTGAAGCCGCAGCGCGAGGCCTATCGGGGAGTGCGCGAGATGCAGCGCACGGCCATGATGCTGGCGCTGGCCGCGGCCTTCGGCAGCATCCTGATCAGCATTTATGCGGCCCGGCGCATCACCACGCCGCTGCAGACCCTCACCGAGTCCAGCCGCGCCATCGCCAAGGGCGACTTTTCCCACCGCGTGCGCCTGCAGAGCCGCACCGAGATCGGCGAACTGGCCGAAACTTTCAACATCATGTCCGGCGACCTGGAGCGCCTGGTAGCCGACCTGAAGCGGGCGGCGGAAGAAAACCACTCCCTGTTTCTCACCTCCATCCAGATGCTGGCCGGCGCCGTGGACGAAAAGGACCCCTACACCAAGGGCCACTCCGACCGGGTCACCCGCTACTCCGTGATCCTGGCCACGGAAATGGGACTGACCCAGGAGGAAATCGAGAAGATCCGCATCTCCGCCCAGTTGCATGACGTGGGCAAGATCGGCATCGAAGACCGCATCCTGAAAAAACCCGGCGCCCTCACTCCCGAGGAATTCGAAATCATGAAGACCCACACCACCAAGGGCGCCAACATCCTGCGCCCGGTGGAGATGCTGAAAGAAATGATCCCCGGCATCGAGCTTCACCACGAGTCGCTGGACGGGCGCGGCTATCCCCATGGCCTCAAGGGAGACGAAATACCCCTGCTGCCGCGCGTCATCATGGTGGCCGACACCTTTGACGCCATGACCACCAACCGTCCCTACCAGGCCGCCATGGACCCGGAGTACGTGGTGCGCATCATTAATTCCCTGGCCGCCACCAAATTTGACCCGCGCGTGGTGGCCGCCCTTACCTCCCTGTTCGAGCAGGGGAAGTTCCGCCTGCACCGGGCCGCCGTGATCTCCGCCGAGCAGGCAATCGAGGTGCAGACCGCGCCCTCGGCCTCTCCGGCGCCCGGAGACTGAACCGATGCGGAATTGGTAATTTTGTAATTTGGTAATTT
>CAZXVY010000168.1:0-5996 GCA_964644115.1 uncultured Terriglobales bacterium | reverse complement strand
GTCGCGGAGCCGCACCTGCTGCAGCCCACCATCATCTATGACTTCCCGCTGGCCGTCTCGCCGCTCTCCAAGAACAAGCGCGACGAGCCCGACTGGGTGGAACGCTTTGAAGTCTTCATCGGGCGGCTGGAGCTGGGCAACGCCTTCAGCGAGCTCAACGATCCCGACGAGCAGCGGCGGCGCTTCGAGATGCAACTGGCGCAGAAGGCGCGCGGCGACCAAGAAGCCCACCCCATGGACGAGGACTACATCCGCGCGCTCTCCTACGGCCTGCCGCCCACCGCGGGTTACGGCGTCGGGATTGACCGGCTGACCATGCTGCTCACCGATTCCAAGTCCATCCGCGATGTGATCCTGTTCCCGCTGATGCGGCCGCAGATGCCAACCGCAGAGGCCGCAGAGGACGCCGAGAGAGAATGACCCTCGGCGGGAAACCCCACATTTGCCGCAAACAACATAATTTCCAAATCCATGGGAGGTACTGAAAATGCGAAAGACGCTTGGCTTTGCGATTGCCTTTATGGCCGCCGTCCTGGCCTTGGCGCAAAAGGAAACGCCCGCCCCGGCGGCTGAGACTTCCGACCCGGCGCTGTCGGCGAGCTACGATGAGCTGAAATGGGAGAAGATCATTCCGGAACTTGGAGAGCGCTCCCCGGAAATTTCCATCGTGCACATCGATCCCCGCACCCAGGCAACCAAACTGTTCATCCGCAACTCAGTTCCCATCCACGTCCCGCTGCACTGGCACTCCGCCAACGAAACGCACACTGTGATCCGCGGAACCTTCGTCTTCGAGCACAACGGCCAGCGCCACACCCTGGCGCCGGGAGGCTTCAACTACATTCCCCAAAAGACGCATCACCAGGCCTACCTGCGCGCCGAAGGCCTGGTCTTCATCACCGTGGACGGGGCCTGGGATGTGAACTGGGTCCACGGACCGCCCACCGAGCGCGACCTGGGGCCTGGCGCCATCGAGAAATGACCGGGTTGTGCCTGTGGGCAACGCCATCGGTTCGTGCCCCAATGCTTGTCTGCTGATCGTGCCTGGCGGCCTGAAAATCCGACCTTGGAAACGGTGCCCACTCTGATGCGCATTGCGAAGTTGCTCCTTGTATTGCTCTTCACTTCCATTCTGATTTTTGCCCAGGGCTCGAGCCAGCCGGCCAAGCCAAAGAAGGAGCCCGCCAAGCCGGAGACTCCACTGAAGGCGCTGGTCTACACGCCCAGCCTGGACGTGACCGCGCTCGACAAGAGTGTGAACCCGTGCACCGACTTCTACCAGTTCTCTTGCGGCGGCTGGCAGAAGAACAACCCCATTCCCGCCGACCAGGCGGTGTGGAGCGTGTACGGCAAGCTGAACAACGACAACTACCGCTTCCTCTGGGGCATCCTGGACGATGTCGCCCGGCCGCAAAGCAAGCGCAACCCGATCGAAGCGCAGGTCGGCGACTACTTCGCCGCCTGCATGGACGTGAAAGCGATTGAAAAACGCCGCGCCGCTCCGCTGAAGTCGAGCCTGGAAGCCATCGCGGCTCTGACCTCCAAGCAGCAAATCGCCGGCGTGCTGGCGCCCGAGCACATGAACGGTGCGGGCGGCATGTTCAATTTCGGCTCCGAGCAGGACGCCAAGGACTCCTTGCAGCACATCGCCGCGGTCTACCAGGGCGGCCTGGGGCTGCCCGACCGGGATTACTACTTGAAGGAGGACGGAAAATTCCCGGGCGGGCGACGCCATGGTGAAGCCGAAAGAAAAGGTATGCAGGATCTGGTAGACGCCATCCAACCCGCAGGTCGTGTAGCCCGGCCGTCCTCGACCTGGCCGGCCCGCGGAAAAACTCCGTAGCGCCGGCGTCCCGCCCGGCCTCTGGCCGGCGGCGGCACCTTGCCGCCGCCTCGGAGTTTCCCGCAGCCTCCTACAGTCCCTGCAAGTGCTCCACCATGCGCGCGCGCATCTTCTCGTCCGGCAGGCGGCCGAATCCGGCGTTCATGTTGTCGGCCAGATGATCGGGCTTGCGCGTAGCGGGGATGGCGCACGTAACCGCGGGATGACCCAGCACAAACTTCAGGAAAAACTGCGCCCAACTGGTGCAGTCGAACTCGCTCGCCCACTCCGGCAGGCTCTTGCCGCGGACGCGGCTAAACAGCTCGCCCTTGGCAAAGGGCACGTTCACCAGGATGGCGGTTCCGGTATCGGCGGCGGTGGGCAGCGCGCGCTCTTCCGCGCTGCGATCGGCCATGGAGTAGTTGAGTTGGACGAAGTCCAGGCTGGCCGACTTCATCAAGTCTTCCAGGTCCCGGTGGACGCCGGAGCGGTAGTGGGTCACTCCCAGGTAGCGAACCTTCCCTTCCTTCTTCCAGCCGCGCAGGGTCTCCAGGTGGGTTTGGACGTCCTTCAGATTGTGCACCTGCATCAGATCGAAGCGGCTGGTTCGCATCTTGCGCATGGAGTCCTGCATCTGGCGGATGCCGGCTTCGCGGCCTTCGGTCCAGACCTTGGTTGCCAGGAACAGCTTGCTTCCCACGCCCAGCTCCGCCCCCAGTTCGCCCACCAGTTCTTCGGCGCCGCCGTACATGGGCGAACTGTCCACTACCCGCCCGCCCCGCTCCACGAACCGGCGCAGCACTTCCTTGCACGCCTCGCGGTCGGGACCTCCGCTGACATCGAAGGTCTGCGACGTTCCCAGTCCCATCACCGGCACCGCTTCCCCGCTCTTGGGGATCTTGCGCGTAATGGCGGAAGCCGCCGCAGCTTCGCCGGCGCCGCCCGTCATCAGAACTCCTGCCGTTGCTCCTGCGGCGGCCTTCAGGAAGCCGCGACGCGTGCTATGAAGCCTTGCCATGGGAATTCTCCTCTCCTCATTTTTCTACGATCTTCTATCTTGCGGAACCGGCCGTCGCTGAATCCAGGGTCGCGGCCTGGGCTGCGGCGCTCTCCTCGGGCGGCGGGCTGGACTTCAGCTTCTCCTGCTCGCGGCCCAGGAACCAGCCCAGCAGCGCGCTCAGGAACGCGATGGGCGCTGCGATCAGCGCCACCGCCGCGGTACCCGCGCCCAGCATCTTCAGCCCGGCCGACACCCAGCCGCTGGCGGCGTCGCCGCCGCGCAGCACCACCGTATCAATAAAGTTCTTGGCCTTGTACTTCTCTTCCCGGCTCACCACCGTGAACAGGACCTCGCGCACCGGCCGCAGCAGCGAGTAGTCGGCCGCCCGGCGCAACACTTGGAAGACGACCAGCACGGGCAGCACCGGAGACGCAGCCAACGCCAGGTATCCTAATCCGCTGCCTGCCATCAGCGCGGCAAGCAGCACCGGGATGCCCAGGCGAGCAATCAGAAACTGGACCGCCGCCGCCTGGCAGAGCAGCGCGATCCCGTTCACCGCCAGGTCCATCTGCGCGAAGAGCTGGGTACGCGCTTCCGGTGAGGCCGACCAGTCCTTCACCATACGGGCCTGCTCGAAATACAGGAAGGTGTTCAGCACCGCGACCGCCAGGATGAGCGCCGCGATCCCCAGCAGATACCGCGAAGAAAACGTGAGGCCGATGCCCGCCCACATGCTGCCGCCCAGTCCGGCGCCAGCCGCCTTCTGCGACACGCTGCCCTGCTGCTCCGCCCACGCCGACAGCCGCTGAATGCAGATCACGGTGAGGACCAGCAGCCCGGTCGCCACCAGCAGCAGGTTGGCAATGCCCAGCCTCTCGACCAGCGACGCGGTGATCAGCGGGCCGGCCACTGCGCCCACGCTGCCGCCCGCGGCAATCAGGCCGTAGAGCCGCCGCGCCTGCTGATTGCTGAAGATGTCGGCCATGAAGCTCCAGAACACCGACACCACCACCATGTTGAAGGCGCTGAGCCAGATGAAGAAGGCTGCCGCCGTCCACTTCGGCCCAATCTGAGCCCGCATCAGGAAATAGAAAACCATCAGGTTGGCGCTGAAGAAGAGATACACCGCGGGCAGCAGCCGGGCCCGGGGCCAGCGCGCGCTCGCCGCTCCGAACAACGGCACCAGCGCCAGGATGGCGACGAAGGTCCCGGTATAGAGCCACTGCAGGTTCTCGACGCCGCCCTGCACGCCCATCTCCTCGCGCACCGGCCGCAGGATGTAATAGCCGCACAGCAGGCAGAAAAAGTACGCAAACGACCAGCCGACGGCCGGGACTTCGTTTCGCTTCACGTCGAAGATTGCCAGCGCAGCCACGGCCTCGGACATTCTTTCATAGGACGTACCGCCGGGGCGAAGGGTTAGCCCCGGCCAGGAACAAACACCTCCAAGCCGCTTGCGGTTTGGCTGTGGACATCCGTCGTCCCGGCTTTGACACTTAGGATTGCACTACCGGGTGTTCTTCCATGTCCTTCGACTTCGACCGCGACACGCGCCGCCAGCTTGGCTACAAGCTGGTGGACCACATCAATCAGTACTACGCCTCCCTGCCCGAGCGTCCGGTGCAGCTTCCGGCGGAAGCGCGTGGCCTCGCGCCGCCGGAAAATTCCATGCCCGAACTTCCCTCCGATCCCGCCGACGTGCTCGACCAGGTGGCCGAGGACATGGTGGTCAACGGCTTCCATGTCGCCAGCGCCAACTACTACGGACTGATGAACTGCACTCCCACCTACATGGCGGTGCTGGCCGAGGCGCTGGTGGCGGCGCTGAATCCGCAACTGGCGGCGCAGCAGCACTCGCCCGTCGCCGGACGCATCGAGCGCGAGGCGGTGCGCTGGATCGGCAGCCGCGTGGGCTGGCCCGGTCCGTTTGACGGGACTTTTACTTCCGGCGGCAACGAAGCCAACTTCAGCGGACTGGCGCTAGCCCTGGCCACCGCCTTTCCCGGCGTCATCGAGAACGGGGTGCAATCCATCGGCGGCCAGCCCGTGCTCTACTGTTCGACGGAAGCGCACCATTCGCTGGACAAGTCCGCCGGACTGCTGGGACTGGGGCAGAAGGCGATGCGCCGCATTCCAGCCAATCACCGCGCGCAGCTCGACGTGGGCAAGCTGGAGGAAGCCGTCGCCGAGGATGTGCGCTCCGGCCGGAAGCCCTTCTGCGTGGCCGCAACCGCGGGCTCGACCAGCTCCGGCGCGGTGGACGACCTGGTCGCGCTCTCCGCCGTCTGCCGCCGTCACCGGCTCTGGCTGCACGTGGACGGCGCCTATGGCGCGTCTGCCATCTTCAGCGACCAGCACCGCGACGCGGTTCGCGGCATTGAACTCTCGGACTCGGTTACCCTCGATCCTCACAAATGGCTGGCCATGCCCTTCGCCGCCGGCGTCATTCTCACTTCGCATCCGGAAGCGCTCACCGCGGCCTTCGGAACTTCCACTCCGTACATGCCGCGCATCCCCGGAGTGACCACGCCCGACAATTTTCAGGTGAGCACGCAGTGGTCGCGGCGCATGAACTCGCTCAAGTTCTGGCTCACCCTGCGCGTCCATGGACGGCTGGCGTACGAAGAATTGATGGACCGCCAGTTCCGCCTGGCGCGGTCTTTCGCCGCCTGGGTCGAGGCCTCGGACAGCTACGAGCTGGCCGCGCCCGTGTATCTGCCCATTGTGGCGTTCCGGGTGAAGCCTGTGTGGCGCGGCCGTCCCCGGCCGCGACCCGAGGAAGAGATCGCCGCTGCCAACGTCGCGGTCGTCGAAGCCGTCACCCGCGACGGCCAGCGCTGGATTTCGGTGACCCAGGTCCAGGGACGCAGCGCCATCCGCATGATGGTCATCAGTTACCTGACGGAGGAGCGCCACGTCGAAGACTTGCAGGCCGCGCTGCTCGCCGCAGCCCCGAAGTGACAATCACGTCATCCCGAAACAAGGCTTGGCAGAAAGCCTCCTTCACCAGTTTTGGCACACTTGATTTATCGTGAAATTATCCGTTTACCATAACCCATGGAGTAATGTGCGGAAAACTAACAGTTCCGGCAAGCCTGTCGCGGCGTGCACCAACAAGGCTGTAGGAGGGCATCTGACTTAGAATTGGCGCTTGGAGGTACGGGGCTTTATGCG
>CAZXVY010000167.1:0-6002 GCA_964644115.1 uncultured Terriglobales bacterium | reverse complement strand
TGGTGGCCACGTAGTCAATCAATCGCAGCTTCAGGGCTTCCTGCTCGGTGAACGATTTGGACTGGCGCACCCCGCTCTCCGCGGCTTCCACGTTGCGGCCGCGTTTGGCCACGAAGGAGCGCATGAAGGCGGCGGAGTCGTTCTCCATTTTTTCCTTCATCACCGGATCCATTTCCTTGCTGCCAAACAGGACGGGATGGGCCGCGCCGGTGTTGGTCCCCGGGGCCATGGCGGCCACGTCGGCGGCCTCCAGCAGGAAAAAGCCGGCGGAGGCGGCGCGGCTGCCGCTGGGCGCCACGTAGATGATCACCGGCACGGGCGAGGCCAGCAGCTTCTCGATGATGGAGCGAGTGGAGTCCAACAGGCCGCCGGGCGTGCGCAGCTCGATGAGCAAAGCTTCGGCCTTGGTGGCCTTGGCCTCTTCCAGCGCGCGCCCGATGTATTCGTCGGTGATGGGATGGATGATGTCGTCCACCACCACTTTGACCACGTCGGCGGACGCCGGCACGGAAGCCAGCAGCAGAGCGGCGAGCGCCAGTCGAAAGGCGATTCTGCGGGATGTCATGGCTGCGGCAGCCGGGGCGCTTTCTCCGCCAGTTTGGCTGCAACCGTCCGCTTGAGCGCTTGCGCGGCGGCGTGGCCCGGCTCCAAGGCCAGGGCGCGCTCGACACTTTGCGCAGCGGACTCCAGGTTATTGTCGCTCAAATCCAGGCGCGCCAGCACCAAGAATGCGTCGGCGGAGGGCGCCAGACGCAGCGCGGCCCGGGCCTCAGCGCGCGCCCCAGCCGGGTCGCCGGTGCGTTCCAGCACCTGCGCCAGTCCGGCGTGGGCCGGGAGGGACGCCGGATGCAGCGCGATGGCTTCCCGGAACTCGCGCTCCGCGTCCAGGACGAACCCGCGCTCCAGGGCGTCGTGGCCCTGTTCGTTGTGCACGCGGGCGTGGTCGCGCGGGGCCATCCGCACCAGCTTCCGCTCCCGCTCCTTCTGAATGGCCAGCGCCACCTGCCGGTAGTAGGATTCGTCGTAGTTGCTCTTGATGCGCTCCAGCGGAAGCTTGAAACCCGCCGGAACGCTTTGGCTTTCGGCAGTCATAGAGGCAATCTGCAGGAAGCCTGAGGCTTCGGTATCGAGCGGCCGCAGCGCCAGCACCGTCCGCAGCCGCGCCACCGCTTCCGCCGTTTGCCCTTCGCGGAACAGCGCCACCGCCAGGTTGAACTGATAATCGGCGTCGGCCGGGTCGGTGGCCGCCGCCTTCTGAAAGTATTCCAGCGCCGCGCTCTTGGCCTGGCGCCCGGTCACCACTCCCAGGTTGTTGTAGACCTCGGTGAGGGGAAGACGGGAAGCCACGAAGCGAAACGCGGCCTCTGCCCGGGGAAAATCGCCCAGGAAGTAGTGGTCGAGGCCGAGGTAGAAGTTCGCCTCCAGCGCCAAGGCATCGCTGCGCGGGACGCGCGCCAGCCATCCCCCGGAAGGCTGAAAATCGCGCGTCTCAAAGAGCGTCTTGCCCAGCGCCAGCACCGCGCGCCAGTATTCGGGATGCCGCCGCACCGCTTCCCGGAAGTAGCGCAAGCGGTCCTGCCGGCGGCTGGAGAGCACGCCCCGGATGTAGTTTTCCATGGCGTCCAGGCGGACCGCGGGCCCTGCCTCCACGAATTCGTTGCGCGAGAGCGCGAGCCCTGCATCCACCTGCCGCAACACGTCCCAGGCCAGGGCGTTCTCAATCTCCAGCAACTTGACCAGTGGCCCCGCCTGCTTCATTTCCTCGCCCAGCCGCAGGTCCTTCATTTCCAGAAGCTGGGCGGTAGCGGTGAAGTCGCTGCCGTCAAAGTCGTAGCGGCCGAATACCACGTAATCCACATCCATTTCGGCCGCGATGCGATACAGCGTGGCCCGCGACAAGGGAACATGGCTGGGCAGCCCCAGGCGGTCGAAAGCGTACATCCGTTCTTCGCGCCCCACCGCGTAGAGCGAGTCCGAAGCCAGCCGCTGTCCGAGGATTTCGGGAAATGACTCCGCGATCCACTCCAGCCCCGGCGCCGGGGAGACGTTCTCGAAGGGCAGGACGACCAGGGTTTGCGGCGCGCCGGTGGCTTCCTGCGCCATCGCAAGCGTAGCCGCGGACAGCAGCAGCAAGAAGGCAGCGAGAGATGCGGCGTGGCGGTTCAACCTAGGCCGATTATAGCGGCTGGGGCGAAGTGCCATCTTCGATCCGATGACGAGCGAGCTGTGCGGGCGAGGGTGGCTGCGCTCGCGGGTGTTTCAACGGAAGTCGGAAATGAGCACCGCGTCGGTAGAGATCGTTGCGGTGACCACGGCGAGCTGCTTTCCGTCGCGGGACCAGGCAAAGGTGATGATGAGTTCGGCGTTGAAGTTGGTCAGGCGGCGGGGTTTGCCGCCTTCCAACGGCTGCAGCCAGAGGTCCTGGGTGGGGGAGCGGGTTTCAATGTAGGTGAGGCTGCGGCTGTCGGCAGTCCATAAGGGGGCGTTGGGCATGTCGAAGGTCTTCACCGGCGCCCCGCCCTCAAAGGGCATTACCTCCACGTGGAAGCGGCTCGCGCCCTCCTTGCGAGTCTGATAGGAGATCCACTTCCCGTCCGGGGAGATGGCCGGAGCCAGCGAGTACTGTTCGTTGACTTGGACTGGCTGACCGCCCTCGGAAGAAACTTTCCAGAGCGTAAACTTGCCGGAGCGAGCGGACTGGAAGACGACCCACTTGTCGTCGGGAGAGATGGCGGAGGCAAAGTCGGACTTGCCGTCGGTCAACTGGCGCAAGTTGGCGCCGTCGGTGTCCATGCGCCAGAGGTTGTTGTCGCCGCTACGGTTGCTGGAGAACACCAGGAAGCGGCCGTCGGCGGCGACGGCAAGGGCGATTTCATCGCCCGGGGAATTGGCCAACGGGCGTGGACTGGAGCCGTCCGCTTCCATGATCCAGAGCTCGCTGTTTCCACCCTCAGTCGCCGTGTAGACCAGGCGGCCGTCCTGAACCCAGGCAAGACCGAAGAGTCCGTGGTAGCGGCCGACGCCAGGGCTGCGCTGGCTGGCCCGCTTGCTGTCGCCTTCCGGAGCCACCATCAGCTTGGAAAGCAGGTCGCCCTGTACCGTCAGCAAATGGGAGGCATCTTCCGTGAGGCTGGCGCCTATATAGATGTTGAGGTCGTTGGTGATGCGGCGGGCCGCTCCCTGCGGGTAAGGAACCAGGTAGATCTGGCTGGAGAGGAAGCCTACCTGCTCGCTGGCCTGCACGACGATGCCGCTCGAGTCGGGCAGCCAGGCCACTGCGCCGATTTGCTGCCATTTCGGTATGGCCAGCGTCTGGAAAGATCCGCCATCGGAGGAGATGGTCCGGAGGGTAGCGCGACCTGTGACAACCAGGGTCTTTCCGTCCGGCGACCAGGCGAGGTCGCCGAGAAAATCCGGCCGGCGGACGCTGCCCAGCACTTTTTCACCGCCGCCGTCCAGGGCGGCCACCACCAGTTGTTCTTCGCCGCGCTCGGGATGGTAACGGTTGAAAGCGACCCGTGCGCCGTCGCGGGAGATACCGAAACTGCCCCTGATCCCGGAGATCAGCCGCTGCGCTGGCCCGCCCAGCGTGGCCATGCGATAGAGGGACGCAAAAGCTTCTGTCCGGGCGCTGCGCAGGTAGTAGAGGTAGTTGCCGTCGGGAGAGAAGGCCAGACTGCCAAAGTCATCCTCGCTCGGCGCCAGAATCTGGACGTTGCTGGCCGTGGCCACCTGGCGGATCCACAGGCTTTGCTTTCCGGCCTCCTCGTTCACGTGGGCGACGTACTTGCCGTCGGGAGAAATGGCGGCTGAGCGAGCTCGCCCGGTGCTGGTGAGGCGCGTGATGCGCATGTTCGCCGATGTGGAAGCGGCCGGCGCGGCCGGCGCCGCCGGGGCAGCAGGGCGGCCCGCGCGGTAGACCACCAGGCCGATGGCGCCCACCAGCAGCAGCGTTCCAGCAGCGACCAGGGTCAAGCCGCGCTTGTGTCGCTTCACCACGGCCGCGACCACGGCGGAGTCGGAAACCGGCTCTGCCGTGGCAGCCGCCCCGGAAGGCTGGCGCACGGCCACCGCCGAGCGGGTGGAATCACTGTCGCGTTTCAGGCGCTTCAGGTCGGCGCGCAGTTCGGCGGCGCTCTGGTAGCGCAGGTCGCGGTCCTTTTCCATCGCCGTGCTGATGATCTCCTCCAGCTTCGCGGGCACATCGGGATTCAGGCGGACGGGCTCGGTTGGGGCCTTGTGAAGGATGGCGTCGAAGATGGCGGCCGAGGTATCGCCACGGAAGGGCAGGACACCGGTTGCCATCTCGTAGAGAACGACGCCCAGGGAGAAAACGTCGGAGCGGGCATCGAGCGGCTCGCCCAGCGCCTGCTCAGGAGACATGTAGGCCACCGTTCCCACCGCGGTCCCGGGACTGGTGAGGTGCTCCGTGCCAACGGACGTAGGCTCGTCGCCGGCGGTAACGGCTTCGGCGACGCGGCGGCGGGCGGCGGTGGGCTTGGCCAGTCCGAAGTCGAGGATCTTGGCCTGGCCGCGCTCGGTGATGAAGATGTTCCCCGGCTTGATGTCGCGATGCACGATGCCCGTGCCATGGGCGGTGTCGAGGGCATCCGCGACCTGAATGGTCCATTCCAGAGCCTGTTGCAGGCGGACTCCGCGCCCGTCAATGTGCTGCCGCAGGGTATGGCCTTCCAGCAGCTCCATGGCCAGGAAGGGGCGGCCGTCGTGCTCGCCGATGTCGTGGATGACGCAGATGCCGGGATGGTTAAGCGCAGCGGCGGCGCGGGCCTCGCGCACGAAGCGCTCCATGGCGGCGCCGTCGCCCGCCACGTCGGAAGGAAGGAACTTGAGGGCCACCTGGCGCGCCAGCTTGGTGTCCTCCGCCCGATACACCACCCCCATGCCGCCTTCTCCTAAACGGGCGACGATGCGGTACTGCGCCACTGTCTGGCCGATCAAACGGTGCCTCCGTGAAGCTCGGCCATGTTAGGGGCAGCATGGAGTGAAGTCAATGCGCCGGCCAGCGCCCGATTATAGCCGCTGCGAAGATAACCGTCGGCGACTGCATCCGTCCGGCCCGACCAACACATCACACATCCTTGTGACCCCAATCACCGCATCTTCCCTGAGAGTTGGGCTGGAATGTCAGTTATGCCAGCCTAGGGCGCAGCATCGCCTTGGCTGGGTGAGGTGAGCTTATGAAATCCCTTGCCAAAGCCATCGTCGCAGGCCTTGTGGTTCTGGGACTCACTCTTTTCACCGCTGGCCAACAGGCGCCCGCCAAGCGGCCTCCGGCCAAGCCAGCTCCGGGCCAGGCCCCGGCTCCAACAAAGGACGTGCCCAAGTACAAGGCTGCCGATGAGATCAAGTTGAAGGCTACGGTGGAGCAGGTCAAGAACTACGAGTGCCCAGTCAGCGGCACGGTGGGCACACACTTGGTGGTGAAGATCGACCTCGAGAAGTACGAGGCTCATCTCGCCCCACTCAAGTTCCTGGAGGAGTACGGCATTCAACTGAAGGAAGGCGACTCCATCACGCTATTCGGAACCAAGGTCAAGTTCGGGGAGGGGACCGCCCTTCTCGTGCGGGCCATCGAGCGCGAAAACGACCAGTTCTTCTTCCGCGACAAGGAGGGTGTCCCGCTCTGGCGCTGAACGTGGGCGGGCCATGCGAGCCTGCGGGAGACGAGTTCGAAGCGCGCCTTGCGCTTCGCCGCTCCTGGGGGCTGGCTCGTCTTGGCGCTCCGCGTTGTCCCCATGGTTCCGCGATGCTATGCTGAGTCGTAGCGAGCGGGAGTAGTTCAGCGGTAGAACGCCAGCTTGAGGCGCTTAGCAGGCGTGAGCGAGTTCGCCGCAGGCGGACGAGCGGGAGCCTGCTGCCGAAATCCTGAGCGAAGCGAAGGATCTCGACGTAGAATTCTTAGCGAGCGGGAGTAGTTCAGCGGTAGAACGCCAGCTTGAGCCGCTTTGCGGGCGTGAATGAGGCGAGCGGAGCGAGCCGAA
>CAZXVY010000166.1:0-6007 GCA_964644115.1 uncultured Terriglobales bacterium | reverse complement strand
ACCATCTTGCCGAACTCGCCGCGGGCGATCAGGTCCACGGCGGCCACGCCGAAGCGGGTGGAGAGGATGCGGTCGAAGGGTGAGGGCGAGCCTCCGCGCTGGATGTGACCCAGCACGGTGACCCGGGTTTCGCGTTTGGTGGCGGCGGAGATGGCTTCCGCGATGAGGTTGGAAACCGCGCTCGGCCGGTGCCGGGCCCGCCGTTCCTCCTCCACGCGGGCGGCGAGTTCCGGAGGCAGCTTGACGCCTTCCGCCACCACCATGATGGTGAAGCGCTTGCCGAAGGACTCGCGCTGGCGCACGTACTCGCAGATCTTGTCGATGCTGAAGGCAACTTCGGGAATCAGGATGACGTGGGCCCCGCCGGCGATGCCGGCCTCGAGCGCGATCCAGCCGGCGTCGCGCCCCATGACCTCGACGATCATGATGCGGTGGTGCGATTCGGCGGTGGTGTGGATGCGGTCAATGGCGTCGGTGGCCACGTGCAGCGCGGTATCGAAACCGAAGGTGACCTCGGTGGCGGAGAGATCGTTATCAATGGTCTTGGGCACGCCCACCACGTTCAGGCCCTTGTGCTGCAGGTCGAGGGCGATCTTCTGGGTGCCGTCGCCGCCAATCACGATGACGGCGTCAATGCCCATCGTGCGCGCGTTCTGGATCACGTCGGCGGAAAGGTCCTTCACCACCTCCTTGCCGTCCTCCACCACTTTGTACTGGAAGGGATTGCCGCGGTTGGTGGTACCCAGGATGGTGCCGCCGCGGGGCAGGATGCCGCTAACGTCCTGGAGCGTGAGCTCGCGACATTTCCCCGCCTGGGGCCAGAGCAGGCCGTCGAAGCCGTCCTGAATGCCGATGACGCGCCACTTGTACTTCAGGATGGCGGCTTTGACGGCGCCCCGGATGACGGCATTCAGTCCGGGACAGTCGCCTCCGCCGGTGGAGATCCCGATGGTGCGAACGTTGGTCATAGGCCCTCGCTGCGGGGAGTGAAGCCTGCGCCCGGCGAAGGCGGGATTTTACACCAGCGATGGAGGTCCGCGAGCGTCTAGGGCGTGGCCACGACGGACACGGGAGTGGTACCGGTGGTGGCCGTTCCGCCCGAAGTCAACACACCCGTGGTCGCCGCGATGGTGAAGATGGAAATTCCGCCCTGGTTGGCTACGTCGCCTTGGTTGGCTACGTAGAGGAACCTGCCCGAAGGATCGACGCTCAGCGAGGTGGGCTTGGTGCCGGCGGCAAACGGGGAGCCGGTCACCGCGGTCAGGCGGCCGTCGGCCCCGATCCTGAACCCGCTGACGTTGTTGGACCCGAAATTGGCCACGTAGAGAAAGTCTCCGTTCGGGCTCGCCGCCAGGGCGACGGGCGTGGTCCCGGTAGTGAAGAAGTCGGTGCCGCCGGTGGTCTGGATCAGGGTCAGGGCGCCGGAAGAGGCGTTGACGGCGTAGGCGGACACTCCGTCAAGGCCGTCCGCCACGTAGCCAAACTGGCCCACCGGCTCCACCAGCACATCCCGCGATTCCCGCCCGGCCGTGGGGCCCTGGGTGGTGCGCGCGCCCAAAGAGCCGTCGCTGTTGATGGGGAAGATATCGGTGCCGGTTCCCCCGGTGGCCACATAAACGAACCGCCCCGCAGGATCCACGCGCAAACGCAGCGGGTTGGCGGTGGTGGCAAAAGTTGCGCTGGGTACGGGCGTCAACGCGGCCGTGGTGGTGTTGATGGAAAATCCGGAAACGCTGGACGACCCGTTATTGCCCACATAGACGAACCTGCCGTCCGGGTCCACGCCAATGGCGAAAGGCGCCGTGCCCGCCCCAAAGGGCGAGCTGGTGGCCGGCGTGAGCGTGCCGTCGTTGCGATTGATGAGGTAGGCGGAAACTCCTCCGCCGCTGTTGGCCACGTAGAGGAAGCGACCTTGGTCGTCGGATCCAACCGACTCCGGACTGGTGCCGGCGGCAAAAGGCGAACCGGTCACCGCCGTCAGCGCGCCCGTGGTGGTGTTGGCCACGAAGGCGGAGACGTTGTTGGAACCGGAGTTGGCGGTGTAGACGAAGCGAGCGGTGGTGCCGCCGCCGTTGCCGCCGTCGTCGGTGAAAAAGTTATTGCAGCCCAGTACCAGGGCTGAAAGCAGGACCAGCCCGCCCATCGCCCGCAACAACTCTTTGCGTCTCACCACGGCATCCTCGCGGGGCCGCGCATTGCCGCACGGCCCAGAGCCCGCACGTTCGAAAGTGATGTGATTCTAGCAAAAATCAGCGGGTTGCCCGCCGGTTTCGACCGATGTTCCGTTCTCGGGCCCGCGTCCTCTAACCCGCGGAGGCCTGGCGCGTCTAACCACACCGTATACTTTTCTACCGGCTGCGGCTTTCGCGCGCATTGTCGAGTGGATTGAACTGCGGAGGATATTCTCAATGAGCCCATCTCGCGGCAGAATCCGGTTCCTGCTCTGTGCTGCCCTCATTACGTCGGCCGCTGCGGTGTCGGCGCAGACTGACGCACCCGCCCCCATCGGGGAGGACGCAGAACGTCACGTCCGTGCTCACCTCGAGTTCTTGGCCAGCGACGCGATGCGCGGCCGCGGCAGCGGTACGCATGATGAGTTGATCGCGGCCACTTACATCGCCGCACAATTGCGGCAGTACGGTGTCCAACCGGCGGGCGACAAGGGTGGATACGTGCAGCGGGTGTCCTCGCACACTTGGAATGTTCTAGGAAGCATTCCAGGCAGCGATCCAGAGCTCAAGCAACAAGCGATTCTACTCTCCGCTCACTTCGACCACGTGGGCGAGGGCAAGGCCGTCAACGGGGACTCCATTTACAACGGCGCCGATGACGATGCCTCCGGCGTGGCCGCAGTTCTGGAGCTGGCGCGCGCTCTGAGTTCAGGCCCCCGGCCGCGGCGCACCGTGATCTTCGCCTTCTTCGGCAGCGAAGAGACCGGGGGCGTGGGCTCCAAATATTTTCGTGAGCATCCCCCGGCAGCGTTGCCGCGAATCGTCGCCAACCTGCAGTTCGAAATGATCGGACGCCCCGACTCCAAAGTGCCGCCGCACACGCTCTGGCTCACCGGCTTCGAGCGTTCCGACCTTGGCCCGCAGCTCGCCGCCCACGGAGCGCTCCTGGTGGCCGATCCGCACCCCGACCAGGACTTCTTCCGGCGCTCGGACAACTACGTGCTCGCCAAGGAAGGCGTGGTGGCGCACACCATCTCCAGCTACGGGCTGCACCCGGAGTATCACCAGCCGGACGACGAAATCGAGCTGATTGACTTCCCGCACCTGGTGGACGCCATCACCTCCATGATCGCCCCCGTGCGCTGGCTGGCGAACTCACAGTTTGTGCCACAGTGGAATCCGGGAAAGAAACCGTAAGCCGGGAAAGCGCACCCCAAAGGACGGGTGTGCAATGTCTGATGTGCGATGTTTGATGTCTGATGTGTGATGTAACATCACACATCGTACATCGCACATCACACATCGCACACTCAATCGCTCAATGATTCAATCCACACGTGGCTTTCCCGCGTTGGCGATGGTGGCGTCAATGGGCTTGCGGCCGGCAAAACCTTCTTCGGTCCCATGCCAGTGGGTGATGCGCGGCTCGCCCAGCTTCCAGCACAGCAGGAGGATTTGATCGCCGACCTGGCAGGGGAAATCGAGCAGGCCGATGTCGAGGTCTTTTACCTGCACGCCGATGGCGTCAATCTCGGCGAGTGAGTCGCGCAGGCCCTGGGCGGCACTCTCACGCTCCGACTTGCGCGCCGACCAGTACGCAACCCGCAGCAGCACGCCGCCCTCGAGAAAGATGCGGTGGGAGAGTTCCTGGAACTCGCCATCAATGGACGCGATGCGCTGCTTGCCCTCGAGGGTACCCTTGAGCAGCGTTTCCAGGACGGGGAGCAGGCCCTGGGCTTCTTCCAGCGTGAAGCTGCGGTCGGCCATAGTATGGATATTCTATCTTCGGTGGATTTCAGCATGCGGTCAAGCGCCACTCGCGCACCAGACACTGAAGTACTGGGTACTGGGAACTGGGTACTCGCTTCAGTGGATTTCCAGCATGCGGTCAAGCGCCAGGCGCGCGCCGCGCTTGATTTCAGCCGGCACCTCGATGCGGTTCACCACGTTCCCGTCGGCCAGGTTCTCCAGCGCCCACAACAGGTGTTGCGGCGAAATGCGGAACATGGTGGTGCACAGGCAGCCGGAGTCGTCGAGGGTGATCACCAGCTTGTTCGGGTTCTGCTTGGCCAGACGGTTGATTAAGTGGATCTCCGTGCCCACGGCGAACTTCGAACCCGAGGGCGCTTCCGTGATTTTCTTCTTGATGCCTTCGGTGGATCCGATGGAATCGGCCTTCTGGCAGACTTCCCAGCGGCACTCGGGATGCGCGATCACGTGAATGCCCGCGTGCTTCTGGCGCACCTGGTCCACGTGCTCGGGCAGGAAGCGCTGATGCACGGAGCAGTGTCCCTTCCACAAGATCACTTTCGCGTCGCGCAGCTTTTCGGGAGGGTTGCCACCCAGCAGTTGGTACGGGTCCCACACCGCCATCTCGCTCAGCGGGATGCCCATGCGGTAGGCCACGTTGCGGCCGAGGTGCTGGTCAGGAAGGAAGAAAGCCTTCGGAGCCCGCTCAAACGCCCACTTAATGGCGGCGGCGGCGTTGGAAGAAGTGCACACCAGACCTCCACGCTCGCCGCAGAACGCCTTGATGGCGGCGGTGGAGTTCATGTAGGTGACGGGCGTGACGCGGTCGCCGGAGTCGGCGGTGAGACCCAGGCTGATGAGCTGCTCCCAGGCATCTTCCACCTGGCCGATCTCCGCCATGTCGGCCATGGAGCAGCCGGCGTTCAAGTCGGGCAGGATTACCTGCTGATCGTCGCGGCTGAGCACGTCGGCACTCTCGGCCATGAAGTGCACGCCGCAAAAAACGATGTAGCGTCCCTGGGCCTGGGCCGCCAGTTGCGCCAGCTTGTAGGAGTCGCCGGTGAAGTCGGCGAACTGGATCACTTCGTCGCGCTGGTAGTGGTGTCCCAGGATGACAACGTTCTTGCCCAATTCTTGTTTGGCGGCGGCCATGCGCTGGTCGCAGGAATGGTCCGGGAGCACAAGATAGTTTTCCAGGGAACAGGCTGTGGAAACCGCGGTGCTTGCCATCTTTGTTGCCGCCTTCAGTCCCGGCAGGCCGGGACGGGGATGTTGAAAGCATCCACCGGCTCCAGCAGGCCCACTGTTCCGCCCTGGCGGACGGACCCGGCCTGCGGGGATGTTGAAGCCAGCAGTTCATTTCCATTTTCGCACCACCCGAGGGCCGTTGCAATGGCGGCCAGCTCAGGTGTCAGGTGTCAGGCCTCAAGTGGCGGGTCGGTTGTCCCGCCGCTCGCGCATGCGTTCCTGCACATCCAGAAACCAGAAACGAGAAACCAGAAACGCTCGGGAGGGCGTTATAATCGCCGCCAGTCGAAATTTCGCAGGAGGCCGAGCGATGAAGTCGCGATCCGTGGTGCTGGTGGTGGTGCTGGTGTCCTTGGCGGTGGGGCTCTCCGCCCAGACGTTCCGCGGGGGAATTCAGGGCGTGGTAACGGACGCCAGCGGGGCGACGATCGCCGGCGCCGAAGTCACCGCGACCAACGAAGGCACTGGGCTCAGCCGGTCGGCGCAGACTACCGACCTGGGCGAATACGCCTTTACGGAGCTGCCCATCGGCAGCTATTCGGTGTCTGCCAACAAGTCCGGCTTCCAGACGCAGACCGTGACCGGGGCCACCGTCGGAGTCTCCGCCGTGCGCCGCGTGGACATCACCCTGGCCGCGGGCAGTGTGGAACAGAAGATTGAGGTCACCGCCACCCTGCCGCTGATCCAGACCTCCGGCAATAGCCAGGGCGGGACCATTCAGGCGCAGGACTTCGCCGAGCTGCCGGTGAACGGTCGCGACTACATCAAGCTGATCGGGCTGGTGTCCGGCGTGGCCGCCGATCCCAGCGCGGTCACCGATTCGCCGGGTTCATTCGGGC
>CAZXVY010000165.1:0-6009 GCA_964644115.1 uncultured Terriglobales bacterium | reverse complement strand
CCCTTCTTGCCCCCCGGGGGCGTGGACTTCTCCTTGTACCTCTTGAGCGCCGACTTGCGCACGGTCTCGGAGATGTTCTTGTTCATGGAGAGGTTCTTGAGGTCGTTCACCAGGAGGTGGCTGACGAGCTTGAGGCCGAGGTCGAGCGGGCAGCGCGGGTTGTTGATCAGGTTGCGGATGACAGAGTAGTTCTTCATGAACTTGCGGCTGTTGCAAATGTCGCGCAGCACGCTCTCCTGCACGTTCTTCATGGCGGAAAAAGTCTCCACTTCGGCGTCAGACAGCTTGGGCGACTGCAGCACCGCCGAGGAAACCACCTTGGAGCCGTCGCGGATGAGGATGAAGCGCTCGTCCTTGGTGCCCTTCATGGCCAGTTGCACGCGGTGGCCCACGGCCAGGCGCGAGATCTTCTGCAGCGTAGAAATGCGCTCGCGCTCAGGCTTGGCGGGCGCGGCGGGCGCGACCGCGGAAGCCGCGGCCGGAGCCGAGGCAACCGCCGCCGCAGCCGGAGCTTCGGGAGGGTCGTCGGCGGCCTCTGCGCCGCCCACCAGCTCGAAGGCTTTGCCTTCCTCGGCGGCGATTTCAGCGGCGTGCTCTTTCTCGTAGTCCGAGGGCTCGCCCTCCTCGGCCAGGGCCATGAACTCGGCGGTGTCTTCCCCCAGGGCTGCGATCGCGGCCTTGATCTGGGCGGTCTCTGGCTCGTTGAGGTGATGATTGGTGGCCAGGGCGTGCAGGATGTCCGCGGAGCGGCGGACGCGCTGGCTGGCCAGCATCAGGTCCACGATCTCGCGCGACCCGCTCTGCGCCATCTCCACCAGACGAGCTTCGCGTACCGTAGGATTCTCGACCAGGGCGGGTACCAGCCGGGGCCGGCGGTTCTCGGGCACCACCAGGTACTCCAGCACCGGCCAGGGGGTCTGCTGATTCGAGGCCACCGCCAGGCACGCGGCCTCGTCCCAGCCCGCCAGGGTCATGCGCGCGTCTTTCGCGAACACCGGGTTGGCGGTCAGGTGGACGAGGATCTCGATCATCTCCTCTGCGGGCACGGCCAGCGCCCCTTTGGATGCGGACCGCATCACGTTGGCGGGAACAGCCGACTGCCGGATCATGTCAAGCATCTTGGACATAGTTGGATTCGCCTTAGGGCTGCATGCCTTCCCGGGTAAAAGTCAGGGTGCGCACCTTGGGCTCGCTGCCCAGGGGAGGAAGCGCGACCCCGTTGTGGAGGACCTCGACCACGCTGGCGTCGCCCAGTTTTACTTCAATCTTTTCCTGGGCGCGGATTTCCTTCTCGCCGCCGGCTGCCAGTGTGACTTCTTCGCGGCGGCCGTCGGCAGTCAATTCCACCCAGCATTCGCCGCGGGCGCGCAGGCGCACGCTGAACTCCGCGGCCGAGCTGGGAATTGAGACCGCCGGCGCGGCTGAAACCAGCGGCGGCCGGGGCGCCGTCCTGCGCTCGGGCTGGACTCCCTCGCGGGCTGGTTGCGGCCTGGCTGCTGTGGCCAGGCTCCCGGTGGAGTAGAGCCACCATCCGCCGTAGGCAGCGGCTGCCAGCAGCAGCGCCGCGACCCCAATTGCCGGCAGGCGCCGGCGCCAAACATCGCTCGCGGGAGAGGCTTCCGCTTCGGCTGCCTCCTGCGGGGGCGCCTCCAGCCCGGAAGCCACCAGGTAGTCGGCCACGGCCTGCTCCTCGTCCATGCCCAGGAAGCGGGTATAGGCACGCACAAAACCCTTGTTGAAGATGCCGCCCGGCAGCCGGTCGAAGTCTTCGTCTTCCAGCGCACGCAGCGAGCGCGTGCCGATTTTGGTGGCCTGCGCAATCTCGTCTAGCGAGACGCCCCGCATCTCCCGTTCCCGCTTGAGTCTCTGGCCGAATATTCCCATTGGAGCAGATCCCCGAGGACTGGCCGCCTGGCGTGCAACACCGAGGGCAAGGAGAAGATCGCGGCCATCATAAGGATTGGGGAAAAGGGGTGTCAACAACGAGCTGTTAGCTCTTAGCTGTTAGCTCTTAGCTCTGAGCCGTCTGCGGGTGAGAGGGCGTGCCAGGCCGACGAATGCTGTGCGCCATCAAGCGACGACTGAACGCCAAGACGCCCAGAGCCAAAGGCTAAGAGCTAAAGGACTGGCCGCCTGGCGTGCAACACCGAGGGCAAGGAGAAGATCGCGGCCATCATAAGGATTGGGGAAAAGGGGTGTCAACAACGAGCTGTTAGCTCTTAGCTGTTAGCTCTTAGCTCTGAGCCGTCTGCGGGTGAGAGGGCGTGCCAGGCCGACGAATGCTGTGCGCCATCAAGCGACGACTGAACGCCAAGACGCCCAGAGCCAAAGGCTAAGAGCTAAAGGCTAAGGGCTGCTCCCCCTTTGCCTCCATGGTTCCGGGTGGCACTTGCTACCAAAGTTATGTTGCCCTGCGAAAAAAGGCGCGCATATAATACGCCTCACCTGGAAAAGCGGCGCTCCAAGGGCGCCGCCGAACAGCTCCCCAAAATGTCCGCGGACGAGTTGGACCCGAAACGGCCGGCCATGGAGCTCAACGTCTTCCACGACGTAGCCAAGGCCTTGACCTCGTCCCTCAACCTGGACTCGATTCTGCAGACCATCCTGGAAAAGATGGCGGCGCACTTCCACCCCGACAACTGGTCGCTGCTGATCGTGGATGAAGCCAAGGACGAACTGTACTTCGCCATCGCCGTGGGCGAGGCCGCCCAGTCGCTCAAGAACATGCGGCTGAAGGTGGGCGAAGGCATTGCCGGATGGGTGGCCCGCCACGGGGAACCCTTGATCGTCCCCGACGTCTACACCGACCCGCGTTTCGCCAAGCGGGTGGATGAAATGACCAAGTGGCAGACCCGCTCCATCATCTGTCTGCCGCTGAAATCGCGGCAGCGCGTGCTGGGCGTGATCCAGCTCATCAACTGCCCCATGGAGATCATGGGCGACAAGGAGCTGTTCTTTTTGCAGGCGCTTTCCGATTATGCCGCCATTGCCATCGACAACGCCCGCGCGGTGGAAAAAATCCAGGAACTCACCATCACCGACGACGTCACCGGGCTCTACAACGCCCGCCACCTGTACAAGACCCTGGAGGCCGAGGTCTACCGCTCGGCGCGCTTCGGCTATGAGTTCAGCGTGATCTTCATTGACCTCGACCACTTCAAGCAGGTCAACGACATCAACGGACACCTGGCGGGCAGCAAGCTGCTCACCGAGATCGGCTTCAAGATCAAGATCCACCTGCGCCTGATTGACTACGCCTTCCGCTACGGCGGCGACGAGTTCGTGATCCTGCTGCCGCAAACCGGCAAAGAGGCCGCGCTGGTGGTGGGCAAACGCCTGCAGGACGTCTTCCGCCAGAGCGTCTTCCTGCAGGAAGAAAACCTGAACCTGAAGTGCCGCGCCAGCATGGGCATCGCCACCTACCCCGACGACGCCAAGAGCGCCCACGAAATCATCCGCCAGGCCGACGAGATGATGTACATGGTGAAGAACTCCACCCGCGACAACATCGCGGTCACCCAGATGGGGCTTGTGCGCTAGCGGGTTCCTGGTTTCTGGTTTCTCGTTTCTGGTTTCTCGTTTCTGGTTTCTCGTCCCTGCGCTTTCCGATTGTCATCCCGAGCCGCCGCCCCTGCTTTGCAGGGGAGGCGTGTCGAGGGATCTTGGTTTTTCTCCGCCTGCTGCAGCCGTTTTGTCCGCGACAAACAGATCCCTCGCCCGCCACTCCGGGCTCGGGATGACAAAATCATAGCGAAGATCGGGGCGTGGTGAACTCGAAACTGGAAACTTGAAACTCGAAACTACTCCTTCCGCTTCTGCAGCTCCGTCGGCTTGCTCTCACTCTCGGCAACGGCAGGTTCCGGCCTCCAGGCAGCCGCGTTGACCGGCGCCGACGGGTCCACAGCGAAGTCCCACACGTGAAGGTTGATTTCCTTCTCGCCCAACATCTCCACCAGCGCGTATTCGCCGGGCTCCATGGGTTCCTGGGGCGTGACCTTGGCCCAGCCTCCCTCCATGGGCTGGACGTACACCGGCACGGCGCTGTGTTTCTGCGACGTCTTGCCGGTGAGCGAGATCTTCAGGTTGCCGAGGTGGCGGGTGGTTTTTCTCGGTCTGGCGTGCAGGATGCGGTAGCGCGTGCGCTCCGGCGGCGTGAAGCTGACGCTCTCTTCCCCGGCCGGCTTCGGCATTTCCACGGTGGCGATGGCGGGAGCATCGCCGCCCTCCAGGTTGACGTAGAACGCCGGCTGCAAAGCGTGGGCCCGCACCGCGGCGCGCGTCCCTTCCAGCACGATGGACTGCTGCGTGCCGCCGAAGGGATTCAGCGCCGCCCGCAGGATGTTCTTGCCGCGGTTGGGATCAATTTCGCTGCCGCTCTGCTCCAGCTGCACCAGTTGCGGCTGGCCCTGGAAAACGTCCAGCAGAAACACGCCGCCGCTGGAGGGCAGGCGCTGTCCGGGGGCCACCACAGGGGAGCGCGCCTCCTGGGCGCGCCGCTCCGCCTCCTCCTCTTCCTTCTCTTTGGCGAACCCAAGCGTTTCCGGCTTGAGTTTGCCCGCCTGGCGGTCGCGCTCATACTGCTCGGTGGCCGGCCAGTCCACCAGGCTGGAAGGAAGCTCTTCCCACTCGAAGCGCTCGGCGCTGTGGTAGCGTACGCGGTCGCCCTCGACTTCGTACTGGGTGATCTTCTGGAACGTGCCGTCTTTGAGGATGAGCCGTTGGGGGTGCTGTTGCGCCGTCGCCGCAAGGGCAGCGAGCAGGAGCGGGATCAGCAGCGCGCACGGCAGAAACCGCTTCATGCTTATCCAGTGTACCCCGGGCATTCAGTGAGATGCGTCCGCCCCAAAAAAGGAAAGCTCCCCGCAGGGAGCTTTCGGGCACGCCGGAAACCAGTCTTATTTCGGCGCTTCGATGGTGGCCGGCTGGTTCCAGTTGGAGTACGTAATGGTCATTTCGCCGGTCTTGCTTTGACGGGGCAGGTTGTCGTTGCCCACGCAAATGGTGGTGGCACTGGCGCCTTCTCCCATGGTCCACTCCGTGCAGCTTTCGCCGTTCACGGTGATGGTGGCGCCCTTGGTGGTTTTAGCGGACGCGGCAGGCGCGGCCTTGTCCATGCTGCTGCCGGCGCCGCAAAAAGCCGTGGCGGAGGGATTGGCCATCTTCATCCAGTTCTTGCCCATCTTGGTGTACATGTCCTTGCCGATCATCATGGATTCCATCGTCATGCCGCCGGTCTTGGTAACGGTCTTCATCTTGTCCGGGCAAACGATGTCCATTTCGGAGTCAACGCCTGGGCCCTTGGTGGCCATGTGCCAACTGGTGGCCTTGGCCATGGCCGCGCCCATGGCGTTGAGGTTGCCGCCGGCTGCCCGGGGCGTAACCGCCGGGGCTGCGCTTCCTCCACCTGTACTGGTTTCGCCGCCGCTGGGCGCCGACTGGCATCCCGCCATCAGCAGCCCGGCCAGTGCCAAGGCTGCCCACACTTGCTTCGATGTCATGAGTTCGCTCCTTGCCGCCGGATTATGAACGGGCCCCTGACTCGCCGGCCCGCTCCCGGAGGACGAGGCATTGTACACAAGTCCGGCAAGCCCGGCGCAGGTTTGCGCGTCTGGACACGCGGCCGACTTCCTGGAGTTCAATTCCGGTGCCATGGCCCGCCTCCGCGCCTCCCGGCAAAGGGCCCGCCTGGTGGTGAAGTAGCTGTTCCCCTCGCTCCCGATTTCTGGCATAATTGGTCGTGCACCCCTTCCGGCGGCACAACTCAGCCCAACAACTGAATACGAGGCGGGAATGTCGGCGAAATGACCGCGCTTTGCGGGCGTATGAGCCCGCAGCGGTCATCCTGGGCCCGCCGCGGCGGGCGAAGGATCTATTTCAGTTGTCGAAGGGTCAACAGAATGTCGGCTAAGTACATTTTCGTGACCGGCGGTGTGGTGTCTTCCCTGGGCAAGGGACTGGCGGCATCGTCGCTGGGATGTTTGCTGGAGAGCCGCGGACTCAAGGTCACCC
>CAZXVY010000164.1:0-6040 GCA_964644115.1 uncultured Terriglobales bacterium | reverse complement strand
GACTTGCTAGACCAAGAGTTACAAGACTTTATGAGAATGCAATCGCAGGCACGAGGCGTTCCCGTCAGGGTAGTTCCCGACCAGCCCAGGTATGTGCGCGAAAGCGCCATGAGCCGCATCCCGTTCGCGGAGACGTTGTTCACGCGGCCGCGGCTGCTTGCTCCCCGGACCTCGAAGTCGGAGCCGCGCCGGCCGCCTCAGATCCAGTTTTCACCTTCCACCGCCCGTCAGCTCTTCTGGATGCTGCGCGCGCTGCGCCAGGCGGCATCGCTGGCCACGGTAACCGTCCCGCTCACCTACCTGGTGTACGTGGGCTTCGGCCTGGGACTGCGCGATAACCTGATCCAGGGAACCATGGTCATGGACTACATGCGCGCCCTGGTGCTGCCCATGGCTTACGTGGCCGAGCACGTTCTGCCGGTGCGGACGGTGATCAGCGGGTTCAACTGGTGGCTTTCGGTGGCCGCGGTTTGCGCCTGGATGATGCGCAGCGCCCTGCTCTCGCAGTTGGAGCGCGCTGAAGCCTGGGCCAAGACCCAGGCCTTCCAATCCAACTGGGAAGAGTTCCGGGGACGCAGTCAATCGGTGCAGTAGGTTTCACAGCGGCCGGTCCGGCGTGGCGCTGGGGGCCCTGGCATTTGTTCTTACAGAAATAGAGTCTGGGGAAGAACAGCTACCATGCCGAAGGCAATTTGGGAGGGTGTTGTACTCGCGGAAGCGGCCACTTGCCTGGCCGTGGACGGCCGCCAATTCTTTCCTCCGGACTCGCTGCGCAAGGAGTATCTCCAGCCCAGCACTACTCACCGGCTGGGATCGAGGCAGGGCGCGGCCAGCTATTTCCATGTGGAAGTGAACGGCAAGCGCATGCCGGATGCTGCCTGGTTTTACTCCGACCCCCCCGAGCACAACTACCTCAAGGACCACGTGGTCTTCTCCGGGATGGTCGCCATCGAGTCCTGAGGCGGCCGCTGGCTGCCGTGGCTGGTGTATCCTGTCGTCCGACGGTACATCGAATTTCCAACCTATGCCCCGTGCATTGTGGGAAGGCGTGGTGATTGCCGAGTCGGACCGCTGCCTGGTGGTGGACGGCAACCAGTATTTCCCACCGGACTCGGTGCGGCGCCAATATCTTCCGCCCAGCGATACGCACACCGTATGCTCCTGGAAAGGGATCGCCAGCTATTTCCATGTGGAAGTCAACGGCCAGCGCAATCCCGACGCCGCCTGGTTCTACCCTGACCCCAAAGACGCCGCCCGGCAGATCAAAGACTATGTCGCCTTCTGGAAGGGCGTGAAAGTCGAACTCTGAAACCGGCAGGGTTGCATTCCCACCCGTTACTCAGCAGGGCGTATTTTCCCCGAATTCTGTTGACTGCCGTTCGCGGTTCAGCCTATCCTCAGTTTTGCAAGCAGGTAGCCTCTGCGCCGAGGAGCGCCCATGTTGAATCCTGCGGTTGTCCGGCTTCTGAGCACTATCATGATCCTGATCCTACCTCTGGTCACGGCAGCGGCCGACGTTCAGGCTGCGATGGCCTACGTGCAGGGCACGGCCAAGGTCAACGGCAACACGCTGTCGAATGCAGCCGCGGTCTTCCCCGGCGATGCCATCCAGACGGCAGCCGGTTCCACGGTTTCCCTGGTTTGGAAGGGTTCCTCGGTGCTGGTTGCCGAAGGCTCGGCCGCCACCTACCGCGAGAACGAAGTGGTGTTGACGTCGGGAAGCGCGCAGGTGCGCACCACGAGTGGAATGTCGGCCCGAGTGGCCGCGGTGGTGGTCGCGCCCGTCGCGGCCAAGCCGGCAACCTTTGAGGTCGCCCGCCTGGGCACGGAAGTCCGCGTCACCGCTGTGTCGGGCGCGGTCAGCATCTCCGACGGCAAGGCCACGACCTTGCTGGAGAGCGGAACCTCCATAACTCTCAAAGCGGACGGCACCGCGCTGCCCCGGCCGGCAGCGCCCAAGAGCAGTCTCGCTGCGGACACGGCGTTAATTATTATGGTGTTCACCGCCATCGCCGCCGGTGTGGCCGTCGGGGTAGTCAACGCGCTCAACGACAGCCCCTCGGTGCCCTAGCCCGGTCGCAACTTCTCTCATCAGAACCCGCAGCCCACGGGCTGCGGGTTTTTCGTTTAGCCCGCCCGCTTCCAGACCTGCAGGACTGTAGTCTTAACTCTTCGGATACGGGGAATCCGCGCCGCTACTCCCGGCCAGCCTTCACACCCGCCAAGATGGTGCGCAGAGGAGGGCTTACCCCATGCCCGAACTGCGCCGCAGCGCGCGCATTCCACTGATGCAGCCGGTGTCGCTCCGAGTCACCAACAACGGACACCACGTCATCCATGCCACCACCCGCGACCTAAGCGCGGGCGGGGTGTTCCTTTACGCCGGCAAAAAAATCGCCGCCGGGTCGCCGGTTGAGATAGACCTGGATTGGCCGGAGGAGTTCAGCCACGGCGAGGCGGCGCCCATGCGGGCCTGGGGCCGCGTGGTGCGCGTGGAGCCCGCGGCTGGCGCCAGCACCTACGGCGTGGCGCTGGCCATCGCCGGCTACCAGCTAAGGGAATGGACGGCTCAGCCCCGTCGCACTTCCCACGAGGAAGTGGTCGCCGAAGTGATGTCGTAGGCGGGCTGCCGCGCCTCCAAGGGATCGCTTCCGCGAGCCCGAGTCAAGCTTGCGCCCGAACCGAAACCCGTCCCAGGGCACTGAGCGCGTCTTCTGCCTCGCGCACCATCACGTCTTGCGGAGAGGAGCGCTGGAACTCGCGCAGAACTTGGGTTCCGGTGGGCGTTTGGTTGCGGATCAGGGCGACCATGGCGATGCGGCGGACCACAACGTCCAGGTTCGGGTCGGCCAGGATGGCGCCCAGCAGGCGTTCGATGGGCTCGCCGGGAATCACGGCCAGGGCCTGCACCGTCATGAGCAGTGGCCGCCTCTTGCCGCGGGCTTCGCCGAAGATGAAGCGCTCCAGCGCGGGCACGGTGGCCGGATCGCGGAGAAACAGCAGGTCGCCGGTGACCTCCTCCAGCAGATGCGAGTGCAGAAAGGGGAGGGCTTCGGCCAGCAGGGTGGCCCGGCCCGGCGAGCGCGTCTTGATGATGGAGGTGACCGCGGCCTTCTGCACGCGCTCGTTGGGGTGCCGCAACAGCGGAGCCAGTTGCTCGAGCAGGTCTGGATCCCGCAGCTCCACCAGCAGCCTACAGGCGTCACACACCACTTCCGGGCGAGGGTCCCGCAGATGCTGGCGCGAAAGCTCCAAGGCCGACGGGCCGATGCGGACGATAAGGCGGATCAGCGCGGACCGCCGGGAAGGCGTGGATTCCTGGTCCAACTCCATGAAGACTCGGGCCAGGGCGCCCTCGCCCGACCAGCGCAGCAGCGTGGCCGCCGTGCGAGCGGCGGAAACGTCGTTGGGAGCCTGCACGTAGATCTCAATCACGCGCTCGACGGCCGATGCCGTCAGCAGGGCGGGCAGCGTCGCGCCACAGCAGTCTCGGTGGCGGCCGGAGTCTTCTCCAGCCAGCTCCTCAACCGCGATGCCCACTCGGTGAATCAGAGCGAACTCCTCGTAGGTGGCGAGCTTGTGGGTCAGGGCGAGGATGCAATGCTGGATTTTCCAATGCTGGTAGTCCTTTCCCGTGAGCGGCCCGCTGAGGTTGGCCGAGAGCGTGGCTTCTGCGGTTTTCTTCAGTGCGGTAACCAGCCGCTCTGCCGCCTTGGGCCAAAAGTCAGTGCGTACGCTGGCCATCACCGAAAACAGCTCGGGAAGGCGGCTGGTGTCCTCCGGGGCGCCGCTCTCCAGGCGGAGGACCTCCAGGTAGTGGCTGGCGATCTGCGTGGCGGTCTCCCGATCATCGCTCTTGATCAACTCCTGCAACAGCTCTACCAGCCGGCGGAAGTCGTGACCGCCAAAGCGTTGCAACCTCAGCAGGGTTTGTATCTTCTCCTTCTGCGGGACGGTGACCCAGCGCAGTTCTTCCTGGATGCGGTGCACGGTGGCTTCCGACAGCGGAAGGGTCTTGGCAAACTTCGCCAGCTTGACCGCCAAACGCTCGGCGGTCTTGCCGGTCTGCAAGGCCCGCATCAGGACGCGAATCACTTCTTCCTCGACGATGAAAGCGTCCGGCCCGGTGGGGGCGGTGGCCAGATGCTTCCCTGCCCACTGGACCGCGGTGTCTTCGATGACTTCGGCGGCCATTTGGTCGGGCGGCATGGCCCGCAACTGCTCGCGACGCTCGGGAGGAAAGTGAGAGAGCGCCATCTCCGGGCGCAGGTCTTTAATCATGCGCGCCAGTTCCACGTAGGAACGCTGCGGAGCGTTGGCAGGGTCCAACAGCGTAGCCTGCAGGTAGTTCTCGACCACGTCGCCTACCGGCCCCAAGCCGGCTCCAGGCACTCCGCCGGAGCCTGCGCTTCCTCCACCGCCCGCGGTTCCACCGGCGACTCCTCCGCTTGATCCGCCCGGGCTGTGGCCTGGGCCTGCCGCCGGCCCCTCGTTCGCGTTTCGAGCGGCTTCGGTGTCACGCGTTCGCCCTCTGCCCACTCCCTCCGAATCCAGGATGGCCTCGAAGGCCTGAAAGGCACTCGTCCCCGCGGGCCGGATCTCCTCCATCACTTTGGCCAGCAGGTAGGACTCCGAGTCCATGTCGAGCACGGTGTCGCCGCAATCGTCGCGCACCTGGCTCTTGCCGGCAGGAAAGACGCGCAGGAATTCCAGCGGGTTCTTCTCCAGATATTGGGCCAGGCCTCCGGCCTCCTCGATGTGCCGGGGTGGACGCGTGATGACGCTCATGCCGCGCTTGAATGCGGCCAAGGTCATCCCCGCCTGGAAGGTGATGGCACCCAGGCCGCGCTTCAGGAACTCCCCTTCGAGCTGATGCAGCGAGCGCTCCGTGGTGAGGATGTTGTTCAGCATGATGCGCTGGTCCACGAAACCCAGGGTGAACTGGCCTTTCTCCTTCACCAGCACATTGAGCACGCCGAAGCTCTGCTGGAACAGAGCTCCCGCCGCGGAGTGGTCGGCGGAAAACATGGCCACCGTCTTGAACAGCATCTGCAGTGACCGGGCAAAACGAACGCCTTGGATCTTGAGTTGTCTTCGGTCCAGCACCGAGTCTCTCCCGCAGCCTACCCTCCGAGACTACGGCACTTGCCCGACCCATCACTTGCCCGAGCTTGGTTCCCCTGCCTTTTGTCGTGCCGTTTTGGGAAGGGCGGAGGTGCGCGCCCGGCATTCCCAAGGAGAACGATGTGCTAGAGTGCAGCGCGGGCTTCCCATGTCCCAGGTGATCGCTACCATCGCCAAACTGTGTCTCTACCCTGTCAAGTCAATGGCCGGAGTTGCGGTGGAGGAGGCGCACGTCGGTCTGGACGGGCTTCTGGGAGACCGGCAGTACGCCTTCGTGCGCGCCGATCAGGCGGCGCGCAATAGCTTCCCCTGGATGACCGCCCGGGAATCTGCTCGGATGCTCTTTTACCGGCCCAATTTTTCCCAGCTCCCCACGCCCGAACAGCCCGAACCAGCAGTGCGCGTGCGCACTCCCGCAGGCAAGGAATGTGAGCCCACGGACGCGGGTATGCGAGAGGAACTGGCCGGAGAATTGGGACAGCCTCTTTTCCTATTGAAGAGCGCTCGCGGCATGTTCGACTGCCAGCACCTTTCTCTGTTCAACTTGGCCAGCCTCCGCGCGCTGGCGCACACGTTCTCGGAGCCCCAGTTCGAGCGCTTCGTGGAAGCGATCCTCGACGCCCGGCGCGTGATGATCCTCGGCTTCCGCTACCTCGGACCCCTGGCGAACTACTTCGCCTACTCGCTCGGGAAGATCAAGTCGCACGTCGAGAGCTTCGACCGCGCGGACTCCTCGCTGCACGACCGCATCCGGCTCATGGGGACCGAGGACGTCATCGTCGGCATCGCGCTCGCGCGGTACCCGGTCGATCTGGTCACCATGCTTCGGCACGCGAACAAGCTGGGGCTCCGCGTGCTGGCGATCACCGACAGCCCGCTCTCGCCGATCCTGCCGCTCGCCGACGTCGCGCTCTTC
>CAZXVY010000163.1:3490-6094 GCA_964644115.1 uncultured Terriglobales bacterium | reverse complement strand
ACAACGTTCGGCAATTACCGCATTGATTCGAAGCTGGGCGCCGGAGGCATGGGTGTTGTCTACAAGGCCTTCGACACCGAGCTCGACCGTCCCGTAGCCATCAAGACGCTGCTCTCGGCTGACAGCGACGATCCCTCCAGCCTGGCGCGCTTTCTGCGAGAGGCCAAGGCCGCGTCGCGGCTGCAGCATCCGGCCATCGTGACCATCCATCACTTCGGCGTCGAAGGCGAAACCCGCTACATCGTGATGGAGTTCGTGGAAGGCAAGACGCTGAAGAAGGTGGTGGGCGGGCATCCCTTGCCGGTGCAGCAATTTTGCGATATCGCCATCCAGGTGATGGATGCGCTGGCCCTGGCGCACGAGAAAGGCGTGATCCATCGCGACTTGAAAGCGGAAAACGTGATGGTGACCCCGCGCGGGCAAGCCAAAATCCTGGACTTCGGACTGGCCAAGCTGAAAGAGGCGGATACGCCGAACCCGGACGCGGAGACCATCTTCAAGACCCAGGCCGGACTGGTGATCGGCACGGTGAGCCACATGTCGCCCGAGCAGGCCATGGGCAAGGAAGTGGATGCGCGCGCCGACATCTTCTCCATCGGGGTGGTGATGTACGAAATGGCCACCGGCAAGATGCCCTTCGAAGCGCCCACGCCGCAAGCCACGCTGGCGCGGGTGCTCGACTCCGAACCCACGCCGGTGTTGCGGCTGAATCCGGAAGCGCCACCGGAACTGGAACGGGTGATCCACCAGTGCCTGAGCAAGAACAAGGACTTTCGCCCGGACTCCAGCGAACTGCTGGTGCGCCTGAAGGCGATCCAGGCCATGGTCACTTCCGATCCGCTGGCCACGGCGGTGGGGGTGCTGCCCGCGGCAACTCCTGGATCGGGAGGGTACGGTGCCCCGAGCGGGTATGGCAGCAATCCGGCGGGCGGGACGGACGAATACCGGACACCCTCCACGGCTTACGTGCCCGGCAGGTCGCGCTCGGGATCTTCGGTGGTGGTCCCGCTGGCGCCTCCCTCGGCTTCGACGCGGGCGATCTACAGCCTGGTGAAGGGCGCGCGCCACCTGCTGTCATTGGGGCTGTGGGTGGTTCCGCTGGCCTACCTGCTCTACTTCTTGATCGGGGGAGGAGTAATCAAGCAACAGGCGGTGGAGGGCACGCCCATCATGGCCCTGATGAAGGCAATCGTGGTCCCGGTGATGCAATGGGTGGACAGCGTATTTACGTTCCAGATGAAGTCGGGGGGATGGAACTTCCTGGTGCTGGCGCTGGGATTCGGCGCCATCCTGTTGCGCTTCGTGCTCCTGCTGCCGGTGGAAACGGTGGAGCAGAAGCTGCGCCTCCGGTTGGACCACGGCCAGCCCCGCACGCCCTCGCGCGTGCATCGCGTGTGAAGACGGCGGCGCCGCACTAAGGCGATCCGCCGTTGGTTGTACCAGCGTTCATGCCCGCCAAAACCGGCTTCGCATTGCGCCACGACGTTTCCCTGCTGACGGACGACGACCTCCATCTGTTCAACGAAGGCTCGCACACCCGCCTCTACGAAAAGCTGGGCGCGCACGTCATGCAGGTGGGCGGGACCGCGGGCACGTGCTTTTCCGTGTGGGCGCCGAACGCCGAGCGCGTCTCCGTGCTCGGCAACTTCAACCAGTGGAAGGCAGCGGCCCATCGGTTGCACGAGCGCGGGCAGTCGGGCATCTGGGAAGGTTTCGTGGCCGGAGTAGGCAAGGGCGAGGTCTACAAGTTCCAAATCGTTTCCCGCAGCCGCGGCTACAGCGTAAGCAAGGCCGATCCCTTCGCCGTGCTGGCCGAGGTCCCGCCCAAGACGGCGTCGGTGGTGTGGGACCTGGACTACCTGTGGAATGACGGCGAATGGATGAAGCAGCGCTTCCGCCACAACTCACTGCAGAGTCCCATGTCCGTCTACGAAGTCCACCTGGGCTCCTGGGCACGGGTGCCGAAGGAGGGCAATCGCTCGCTCTCCTACCGGGAAATGGCGCCGCGGCTGGCCGCCTACGTCGAACGCATGGGATTCACCCACGTGGAGCTGCTGCCGGTGATGGAGCATCCCTACTTTGCTTCCTGGGGATACCAGATCACCGGCTACTTCGCGCCCTCCAGCCGCTACGGGACGCCCCAGGACTTCATGTACCTGGTGGACCACCTGCACCAGCGCGGCATCGGAGTGATCCTGGACTGGGTGCCCTCGCATTTTCCTTCCGACGAACATGGACTGGCCTACTTTGACGGCACGCACCTGTACGAACACGCCGACCCGCGGCAGGGCTACCATCCCGACTGGGGCAGCTACATTTTTAATTACGACCGCCACGAAGTGCGCAGTTTCCTGCTGAGCAACGGGTTTTACTGGCTGGACCGCTACCATGCCGACGGCCTGCGCGTGGATGCCGTGGCTTCCATGCTCTACCTGGACTACTCGCGCAAGGAAGGCGAGTGGGTGGCCAACGAATACGGCGGGCGCGAGAACCTGGGCGCCATTCAGTTCCTGCGCCGCTTCAACCAGGATGTCTACGCCGCGCACCCCGACGTGCAGACCATCGCGGAAGAGTCCACGTCGTGGCCCATGGTATCGCGCCCCG
>CAZXVY010000163.1:0-3480 GCA_964644115.1 uncultured Terriglobales bacterium | reverse complement strand
GCCCCGTCTACGTCGGAGGGCTGGGATTCGGCCTGAAGTGGGACATGGGATGGATGCACGACACGCTGAAGTTCATGGCGAACGACCCTATCCATCGCAAGTATCACCACAACCAGCTCACGTTCCGCATGCTGTACGCCTTTACGGAAAACTTTGCGTTGCCGCTTTCGCACGACGAAGTGGTCCACGGCAAGGGGTCGCTGATTGCCAAGATGCCCGGCGATTACTGGCAGCGCTTCGCCAACCTGCGCCTGCTGTTCGCGTATATGTACTCGCAGGCCGGGAAGAAGCTGCTGTTCATGGGCAGCGAGCTTGCGCAGTGGCGCGAGTGGAACCACGACGGCAGCCTGGACTGGCACCTCACCGAGTTCGACAGCCATCGCGGAGTACAAAAGCTGGTGGAAGACCTGAACCGCCTCTACCGCAGTGAGCCCGCGCTGCACGAACTGGATTGCGATCCCTACGGCTTCGAGTGGATTGACGCCGGCGACTCCGAGCAGTCTGTGCTGACCTACCTGCGGCGGGCACGTTCCGCGGAGCACACCCTTGTGGCGACCCTGAACTTCACTCCCGTACCCCGGGTGGACTACCGCATTGGCGTGCCCCACAGCGGCTTCTGGAAGGAAGTCCTGAACACCGACGCCACCGAGTACGGCGGCACCGGCTGGGGCAACTGGGGCGGCGTGAAGGCGGTGGACGATCCCTGCCACGGGCGTCCGTTCTCCATCACCGTCAGCCTGCCGCCCCTGGCGGCGGTGTTTTTCCGGCACGCAGGGTGATCCGGTTTCCTGAGACACGAATAAGAAGGAAGAAGACCGCTAACGAAGAGCAGCGCCGCGCCGTCAAACTGCACATCAACAGTTTTATGAAGCGCTGACCGTTGTGCGGGCGGGACGCCCGCGCGACAGCCGGCGAGACGCCGGCGCTACAACAACTCTATGAAGCGCTGAAGCTGGCGAAATCCGGCGCGGATTCTCGTACAATAAAGGTCTTCGCCAACCGCCTGGAGGACTCGATGGCCATCTCCCTGAACGTAAACGGCAAGGAGCGCAGCGTAGACGTCAGCCCGGAGACGCCGTTGCTGTGGGTGCTGCGCGACACGCTGGAACTCACCGGCACCAAGTTCGGGTGCGGCGCGGGCCTGTGCGGCGCCTGTACGGTGCACCTGGAGGGCGCGGCGGTGCGCTCCTGCTCGATGCCGGTTTCGGCCGCGGCGGGCAAGCGCATCACCACCATCGAAGGCCTGTCCACCGGCCGCAGCCACGTGTTGCAGCAGGCGTGGATGGAGGAAGACGTCCCGCAGTGCGGCTACTGCCAGCCGGGGCAGATCATGGCGGCGGCGGCGCTGCTGGCGAGGATCGCCGCGCCCAGCGACGCCGACATTGACTCCGCCATGTCCGGCAACCTGTGCCGCTGCGGCACCTACCAGAGGATCCGGCGCGCGATTCATCGCGCGGCCAAGGGAGGTGCGCGATGAGCCCGGTTACGCGACGCGATTTCCTGGTGGCCTCAACCGCCGCCGGCGCCGGCCTAGTGATTGGCCTCTACATTCCGGGATCGCGCCGGGCGGGCAAAGTTTTTGCACCCAACGCCTGGCTGAAGATCACTCCCGACAATCTGGTGACCATCGTGGCGGCGCGCCCGGAAATGGGGCAGGGCGTGCGCACCTCGCTGGCCATGCTGGTGGCGGAAGAGATGGAAGTGGACTGGGCCAAGGTGCGTGTGGAGGCGGCGCCCTTGAACCGCGCGCTCTATGGCGACCAGTCGGTGGGCGGCAGCGCCAGCGTGAAGGAATCGTACGAGCCGCTGCGCAAAGCCGGGGCGGCCGCGCGCGACATGCTGCTGACTGCGGCGACGGCACGCTGGGGCGTACTCAAGTCCGAGTGCGCGGCGGAACAAGGAAGCGTGGTGCACACCGCCAGCCAGCGGCGCCTCACGTACGGCGAACTGGCCGAGGAGGCGGGACGCCTGCCCGTCCCGGGCGATCCGCGGCTGAAGGACGCGAAAGACTTCCGCTTGATCGGCAAGCCGGTAAAGCGCGTGGACACGCCGGCCAAGGTGGACGGCAGTGCGCAGTTCGGCATTGACTTCCGTCTCCCCGGCATGAAGTACGCCGTGGTGGCGCGGTCGCCGATCCTCGGCGCCACAGTGAAGAATTTCAATCCCGCCGAATCCAAGGCGCAACGCGGCGTGCGCGAGGTGGTGAAGATCCAGGAAGCCGTGGCCGTGATCGCCGACAGCGTGTGGGCGGCGATGGAAGGGCGCCGAGTGCTGGAGGTAAAGTGGGACCCGGGCCCTAACGCCGGGCTCAACAGCGCCGACATCCGCAAGAGCGTGGTAGAGAAAGCTGCGCAGCCGGGCGTGGTGTGGCGCAACGACGGCGACGCCGAGCGCGCCCTGCGCGGCGGGCGCTCCATCACCGCGGAGTACGAAGTGCCGTTCCTCGACCACGCTCCCATGGAGCCGATGAACTGCACGGCATACTTTGCCAATGGCCGCTGCGAGCTTTGGGTACCGACCCAGGTGCCGGGATCGGTGCAGGCCGAAGTGTCCAGGGCGCTGGGTATCGCGCGCGACGCGGTAACGGTGAACATCACGCTGCTGGGAGGAGGCTTCGGCCGCCGGTTGGAAGAGGACTACGCCATCGAGGCCGCGCTCATCTCCAAAGCGGCGGGCGGGCCGGTGAAGGTGCTGTGGACGCGCGAGGACGACATGCGCCACGGCTTCTACCGTCCCACGAGCTACCACGTGTTGCGGGGCGCGGTGGACGCCGCGGGCTGGCCCGTCGCCTGGTCTCACAAGATTATTGCGCCTTCGATTCTGTCACGCTGGGAGCAGGAAATCCTGAAGAGCGGCGACGATCCGGTGGTGACCAGCCAGTCGCCCAACCTGTACAACATCCCCAACGTGAAGCTGGAATACGCCATGGCCAACACGCCGGTGCCGGTGGGATGGTGGCGGTCCGTGTACGCCTCGCAGGTCGCCTTTGCGCACGAGAGCTTTTTCGACGAGCTGGCCGCGCTGGGCGGTAAAGATCCGTTCGAAGCGCGCAAGCGCCTGCTGCAGCCTGACCGCGATGTGAAGTCCGGGAATGACAGCTACAAGACGGCGCGTCTGCGCGGGGTCCTGGAGCTGGCGGCGGAAAAGGCGGGGTGGGGCAAGCCTCTGCCCGCGGGCCGCTTCCGCGGGATCGCGTGTTATCCGGCGTTCGACACGTACGCCGCGCAGGTGGCCGAGGTTTCGATGGAAGACGGCAACATCCGCGTGCATCGAGTGGTGTGCGCGCTGGACTGCGGGCAGGCGTTGAACCCCGGCATCATCGCGCAGCAGTTAGAAGGCGGAGTGGTGTTTGGACTTTCGGCCGCGCTCAAGGGGGCCATCACCATCGAGAACGGCGCGGTGAAGCAGGGCAACTTCGACGAGTACGAGCTGCTGCGCATGCACGAGGCTCCGGAAGTGGAAGTGCACATCGTGCCCAGC
>CAZXVY010000162.1:0-6221 GCA_964644115.1 uncultured Terriglobales bacterium | reverse complement strand
AGGCGTGATGCGGAGATGGTTGTCCATAGCGATGGTGGTTTCCCTACTGGGGGCGGCGCGCGCCCAGGAGGCGCGGCCGGCGGCGAGCGCGAACCGCGCGGCGCAGAAGGTGTTTGCGCGGGCGCTGAAGCTGTTTGACCAGCGCAAGACGCTGGAGGCGCTGGAGCAGTTCCAGGAAGCCGCGCGCCTGGCGCCCGAGAATGTGGAATACGCCACCGCGCAGGAGACGGTGCGACAGCAGGCGGTGTACGAGCACCTGGACCGCGGGAACCGCATGCTGCTGGAAGGGCGGCGAGTGCCCGCGCTGGCGGAGTACCGGGCCGCCCTGGAACTCGATCCTGAAAACCGGTTCGCGCGCCAGCAGATGGAAGAGGCGATGGTTCCGCTGCCCCAGCCCGAGCCGGATCCGGCAGCTGCGCAGGCCTCGCGGACATTGAAGATCGTCGAGGAGTCGGTGGAGATCGTGCTGCGGCCGCAGCCGGGCAAGCGCGACTTCCACTATCGCGGCGACACCCGCGGTCTGCTGCTGGAAGTAGCCAAGGGGTTCGGTGTGCGCGCCGTGTTCGACGAATCGGTGGAGTCGCGGCAGGTGCGCTTCGACCTGGAGGGCGCCGACTTCCGGACCGCGATGTCGGTGGCGGGGCGCATGGCGCACACCTTCTGGTCGCCGCTGGCCGAGGACCAGATCCTGATAGCCCGCGACACCCAGGAAAACCGCCGACAGTTCGAGCGCCTGTTGCTGCGGACGTTCTACCTGCCCGACGTTACCAGCGCCGATCAAATGCAGGAGCTGGCAGGGATGTTGCGCACGGTGCTGGAAGTGCGACTGCTGCAACCCAATCCCGGCAAGTCGCTGCTTACCGTGCGGGCGCCGCAGGCGCAGCTCGACGAGGCCACGCGTTTTCTGGAGGAGCTCAGCCAGGGGCGCCCGCAGGTGATCCTCGACCTCAAGGTCTTCGAAGTGCGGCGCTCGGTGCTGCACAACCTGGGCGTGGACCTGCCGCTGCAATACACCATCTTCAACGTGCCCTCGGAGGCCCGCCAGCTGCTCTCGGCGCCGGGCGCGGGAGGCCTGGTGGACCAGTTGGTTGCCTCCGGCGGCATCAACCAGGCGAACGCGGCGGCGGTGGCGGCGCTGCTGGCGCAACTGCAGCAGCAGGGCGCCAGTCTCCTCACCCAGCCCTTCGCCGTTTTCGGAGGCGGCATCACCCTCACCGGCATTGCGCTGCTTCCAGGGACGGCGAACTTCCTGCGCGACGCCTCCGCGGTGCAGAGCCTGCAACACGCCACGCTGCGCGCCGCCCAGGGCGACCCGGCCACCTTTCGCCTGGGGACGCGCTTTCCCATCCTCAACGCCACGTTTGCTCCCATCCTCAACTCGCCGCAACTGACGCAGGTGATCCAGGACCAGAGCTTCCGCCCGCCGGTGCCGTCGTTCAGCTACGAGGACCTGGGCCTGAACCTGAAGGTGACGCCGCGCGTCCAGGGAAACGAAGTCTTTCTGGACCTGGATCTGAACATTCGCGCCCTGGGCGAGCGCAGCTTCAACGGCCTCCCCGTGCTCAGTAACAAGGAGTACAAGGGCAGCGTCACCGTAACCAGCGGCGAAACGGCAGCGGTGGCCAGCTTCGTCAGCGAGAGCGAGCAAAAGACCATCCGCGGCCTGCCGGGCGTGGCGAACGTGCCCATCCTGGGCTGGGCCACGCAGAACCGGCGCAACGACTCCAGCGAAAACCAGCTGCTGGTGCTGGTGACGCCGTTCATCGTGCGGGGTGCTCGCAGCGACGCAGCGCCGGCCGCCGGGGCGAACTAGTGCTGGTTGGGCCGCATCCCGAGTCCTTCCCTCAGGGGCTAAAGCCTAATGTTTATTTCCCACCTGCGACTTCGAACTGCATCAGCACTTTCAGCCTTTCGTAGGGAATGGCGCCGAGCTGCGTGACCTTCCGGCCGTTGATGAAGACGGTGGGCGTGGCGCTGACGCCCAGCGAGTGTCCCAGTTCCACAGAAGAGACGACGCGCTTGGCCACTTCCGGGCTGGCAGCGCAGGCCTTGAGCGAGGTGGCATCGGCTCCGGAAGCCACCGCGTACGCGGCGAGCTTCTGCTCGGCGTTGGCTTCCGTGATTTCGGTCTGGTGTTCATAGACGGTTTCCACGAACTTCCAGAAAGCCGCGTCGCTTTCACCGGCAACGCACTCCGAAACCACCGCCGCGCGAAACGCCCACTTGTGGATGCTGGTGAGCGGAAAATGCTGGAAGACGAAACGGGTGTTGGGAAATTCCGTCCGCAGCTTTTCCAAAACGGGGTGGGCTTGGCGGCAACTGGGGCATTGCAGATCTTCGAAAGCGACGAGGGTAACGGGCGCGGTGGCCGGCCCGCGGGCGCGGCCCTTGGCGCGCTGCGCCAGCTGACTGCGGACCGAGGCGAAGGGGTCGGCGCCGAAGGGCATGGCGTCCCCGAGAATGACGTTGCGTCCGTCGGGAGTCACGTACAGACGAGTCGCGAGGGGCTGGTTGCCGACGCGAATCACAATTTCCGAGACGTTGGGGATGGTGGAAGGCTTGATCTCCAGCACCTGCCAGGTGACCGCCGGGTCGTAACCGAACATGCGCCTCATGAAGGCGTTCACCGTCTCCGGGCTGGGGAGAGCGCTGGTGGTGGCGGTCTTCTGGGCCAGAGCCAGGCTGACCAGGAGGATGATCAAAGCGAGCAGAAGAAGACGGCGCATGGCGATTTTCCTCCCTACGGCACGAGGCGGTTGTACTTCTTCAGCGCTTCGCGCAGGCGGTGGTGGGGCAGCGCGATTACTTTGTGATCATTCACCCCGGTCATGGTTTCGGCTGCGACCAGGGCGTTGATGATGGCTTCCTCGGTGGCCTCGACCGTGGCCGCGAACAGCGGATTGAGGCGCGCATTGGGCAGCATGGTGAGCGAGGGTGTGCCCGTGGAGCCGGCAGCCCCAGCCGTGTTGCCTGTAGAGAAGGCAACGAAGATATCGCCTGAGCCATTGCCGGAGATGCTACCGAGGCGTCCCAGGGCGAGGGAGACACGGCGGGTCATCCGCTTAAGCTGGTGCGGCAGCAAGGGAGCGTCCGTGGCCACCACTACGATGATGGAGCCGGCATCGTCGTCCTGGGCGCGGCGTTCGTAGGCATAGGGAACATCTTCCCGGACTTCAGCGCCAACGGGCACACCGGCGACGCGAAGCTGTGCCCGGCGGCCGAAGTTCGACTGCACCAGGACCCCCACGGTGTAGCCGCCGGACTTTTCGTCCAGTCGGCGGGAGGCGGTCCCGATGCCCGCCTTGAAACCGAAGGAAACCATGCCGGTTCCACCGCCCACGTTGCCTTCCGCTACCGATCCGGGGCGCGCCGACTCCAGTGCCTGGAAGACGTGCTCAGGCTTCACGTGGAAGCCAATTTCGTCGTTGAGAAAGCCGTCGTTGGTTTCGGCCACGAGCGGAATGGACCAGAAGTAGCCTTCGTCATCCGGCGGTCCTTGCCGTGTGCGCCATCCGCTCACAGCGTCGCGCACCGTGCCCACGCTGTAGGTATTGGTAAGCAGGATGGGGCCGTCGAGCACGCCGAACTCTTCGACGCGGGTGGTGCCGGTCATCTCCCCGTCGCCGTTCTGCGAGAACCATCCCGCAAAGACGGGAGCGAAGTTGCGCAGGCCGCGGGGCAGGACCACGGTGACGCCGGTGCGCACCGGGCCCTTGCCCACCTCCAGCTTCCCTTCTCCACGGATGATGGTGCTGTGCCCGACCTCGACGCCAGCCACGTCGGTGATGGCGTTCAGCGGGCCGGGCGTGCCGTCGAAGGGCACGCCGAGATCGCGGGCGCGGGGTTTGGTCTGAGCAGCGAGCGTGGCGGCAAGACACAGAATGGCAAGCAAACTCTTCATGGTGTGCTCCGTAGAGTTTCGTCAACGCAGAGACGCGGAGACGCAAAGGCAGAAAGATTTAACCACCCCGGCTTCGCCCGGGGCAGGCGCCGGGCACGAAGGTATCACGAAGGGGTCAATCCTGCGATTTCTGGGCGATGGGAAAGCGGCGGCCCACGCCGAAGGCCTTCTCAGAAATCTTCAGGCCGGGCGCGGCCTGCTGGCGTTTGTACTCGGCACGATCCACCATGCGGATCACCGAGCGAACCAGGGCGAGATCGAAGCCCTGCTGGCCGGCGATCTGCTGGGCGGTTTTCCCGTCTTCCACGTAGGCTTCGAGGATGGCATCGAGCACGTCATAAGGCGGAAGGCTGTCCGTGTCCTTCTGGTTGGGCCGAAGCTCGGCCGAGGGCGGTTTGTCCATGGTGGATTGCGGGATCACCGGGTGGCGCGAGTTGACGTAGCGGCCGAGGCGATAGACCTGGGTCTTGGGAACGTCAGACAGCACGGCCAGTCCTCCGACCATATCGCCGTACATGGTGCAGTAGCCTACGCCCAGTTCGGACTTGTTGCCGGTGCTCAACACCAGCGAGCCAAACTTGTTGGAGAGTGCCATGAGCAGCGCTCCGCGGATGCGCGACTGGATGTTTTCTTCCGCGGCGTCTTCCGGCCGTCCGGCGAAGACCGGAGCCAGCGCCTGGCTGTAGGAGGCGAAGATTTCGGTGATCGGGATCAGTTCGAAGCGGATGCCGAGGTTCTGAGCGAGAGCGCGGGCGTCGTCCAGGCTGCCCGGGGAGGAATACGGGCCGGGCATGCCCACGCCCAGCACGTTCTCCGCGCCCAGGGCGTCAACGGCGATGGCGGCGGTGAGCGCGGAATCAATGCCTCCGCTCAAGCCCACGATCACGGTCTTGAAGCCGCACTTGCGCACGTAGTCGCGCGTGCCCAGGACCAGCGCGGCGTAGGCGCTGGGGTCGTCGCCTTCGATTTGTTCATGGACTTCGCCGGTGAGCGTATCAGAGTCGAAGAAAACCAAATCCTCCTCGAACGATTTGGCGCGCGCCACCACGCGGCCATCGGGAGCAAGAACCAGGCTGGATCCGTCGAACACCAGGCTGTCGTTGCCGCCCACCTGGTTCACCATCACCACCGGCGCCTGGTAGCGGGTGGCAATGGTCTGGAGCATCTGCAGGCGCAGCTCGCGCTTGCCCACGTAGAAGGGCGAGGCGGAGATGTTCACGATGAAATTCCCTCCGGCGCGCATCAGATCTTCCACCGGGTCGATGCTGTAGAGGCGCGTGCGCCAGAAGTGCTTGTCGTTCCAGGCGTCCTCGCAGATGGTGAGGGCCATGCGCTTGCCGCAAAAGCCGAGCAACTCCTGGCGGCGGGCAGGAGCGAAGTTGCGCGACTCGTCGAAAACGTCGTAGGTGGGCAGCAGCATTTTGGATTGCTGGAATTGCGCGGCGCCGTCGGCCAGGAGCACGGCCGAGTTCATGGCCGACTTGCCGGTTTCGGTCTCGGCCGGGGTTACCAGCCCGCAAATGACGGCGATGCCGCGCGTCTGCTCGGCGATGGCGTCCAGGGTCTCGCGGTTCTTCACCACGAAAGCGGGGCGTTCCACCAGGTCACCCGCGGGATAGCCGCAAATGGAAAGTTCCGGAAAGATGATGAGCCCGGCGCCGGCCTCGCGCGCCTGGTGGGAAAACTCGACGATGCGCGCCGCGTTGCCGGCGAAGTCGCCGACCGTGGGATTGGTCTGGCCCAGCGCGATCTTCACACTCTTAGTTTACGCCGGTGGGAGGTAGCAGTCAGCAATTGCGGTCAAGGGACGACAGCGTCGGGGCGCAGATCAACAGCGTTCGGTGCCGGCCAGACCACCCGGATCTCGGGGTATTGGGACTCGTGAAATGCGGTGCTTATTTTGCCGGTCTGCCGTGACCCAGGCAGAGTGCGACCAGATCGGAGACATTCGCTTCGCCCACGCACATGACCGTGTCTGCGCCCCCCCAATAGATCTTCAGGGTTCCATCGGGTTCTGGAACGGCACCACAAGTGAAGACCACGTTGTGGACGTATCCAGTGATTTCCCAAGGATCTTCCGGTTGCAAGATCCACGAGTCGCCCACACCGAGGATCTTTGCCGGGTTCTTCAGGTCATGAAGAGCAACTCCCAGACGATAGACCGATCCATCCATAGTTCGAAAGACTCCGTGATAAATGGACAGCCATCCCTGGTCCGTTTTGATCGGCGGCGCGCCGGGACCGATCTTCATTGCATCCCAGTGGTATGGTTCAGGCTTCATGATGAGCTGAGATTGGCCCCAATAGCATAGATCCGGAG
>CAZXVY010000161.1:0-6238 GCA_964644115.1 uncultured Terriglobales bacterium | reverse complement strand
CCCGCGAGGCGCCCACGCCGACGAACATCTCGACGAAGTCGGAGCCCGAGATCGAGAAGAACGGGCGCGCGGCCTCGCCCGCGACCGCCTTGGCCAGCAGCGTCTTGCCCGTCCCCGGCGGCCCCATGAGGAGCACGCCCTTGGGGATGCGGCCGCCCAGCTTCTGGAACTTCTGGGGCTCGCGCAGGAACTCGATGATCTCCTGCAGCTCTTCCTTGGCCTCATCGCACCCGGCCACGTCCTTGAAGGTGACCTTCTTCTGCTGCATGGAGAGCAGGCGCGCCCGGCTCTTGCCGAAGGAGAGCGCCTTGTTGCCGCCCATCTGCATTTGCCGCAGCATGAAAATCCACAGGCCCAGGATCAGCAGCATGGGGGCCAGAGTAAACAGCCATCCCGTCCAGCTTGCGCCCTGGTTGTCTTTGACCTTGATGGCCACGCTCTTCTGACGGAGCAGCGTGATCATGTCGGGATAATTGGGCGGCACGGTGGTGCGGAAAAGAGCGTTCTCGTTCTTGAACTGGCCGCGCACTTCCGTGCCCGCGATGGTCACCTCTTTTACGTTGCCCTGGTCCACCTGGTTGAGGAAGGCGGAGAAGTCAATTTCGCTCTCCGGCAACCCCGCGCCTCCGGCGCGCACCACCAGTTGCCACAGCAGGATGGCGGAAAGAGCAATCAGTACCCAGAACGCTACGGTCTTGGCGGTGGAATTCAAGCGATGCTCCCCATCAAAAATATTGAACCAGCCGGACCCAGCCTGGAAGACCCCGTCCAGCCGCTACCTTATTAGATGCCGCAAAGGGCAAAATCCGACTCTTACACTGTAACTGTTTTTTGTCCTCTCTGGCCAGACAAAGTTGGGGCGGGCGGCGTTACCTTTGGGTAGTTACTTGGCTTTGCCCGCAGGTGACGGCATGGAGGCCAGATAGGGCAGGTTGCGGCCCAGGTGGGGCGCGCCCAGCCCGTATCCCACCACGTAGGACTCATCCACCAGGAAACCGAAGTAGTCGGGCTGCAGGGCAATGCGGCGTTCCGACTGCTTGTCCAGGAAGGTGGCCAGCTTCACCGACTTGGCGCCGCGCCCGGTCATGTTGCGCATAAGAAACTCGGCGGTGATGCCCGACTTCACCAGTCCTTCCATCAGGAGAACGTGCTGGCCATCCACCTGGACTTCCGGGCTGTAGCGAATTTCCATGGTCTCCGCCGTCGCCGCCTGGGCGTGCGGCTTGAGGAACTGGCAGACCACGGGCACCTCCAGGGCGCGCACCAAGTCGGCCATGAACAGGAAGGAATCCTCCAGCACACCCACCACGTAGAGCGTCTTGCCGAGGTAGTCCTGGCTGATCTGCCGGGCCAGCTCGGCGACGCGCTTTTGGATCTGTTCCGCCGAAGCGATCACCTTCAGGTTCTTGGTATCCAGTTCTTCGATGCTCACAGGGGGCCTCGTCGTTTACAGGTTCGGGGAGCTGCCAGCCTCGCGCGTCTTGACTTCTTCAATCCGCAGCCGAGCCGGAGAAGCCGGTTCTGCCGCGGGAAAGCCGCGCATCCACACAATGATGCCGCCACTGAGGACCACCGGCCACCGCCGGCGGTCTTCCGCAGCCACACGCCGCTCCTGGAGCAGCGTCTTCACCTTTTTCGGCGACCGGGTGTGCGCCGGGCGGAAGCGGTCACCTGCCCTCCAGTTGCGCACCACCAGTTCCGGAAGCGGGATATGCGGCGGCAGCGCATTATACTCCGCGCCGCCGCCGGCTGGCGGAACCAGGGTGGCCCGGATCACGCTGCCAATCTCCGCCACGCGAACTTCGCCCGGGACCGAAAGGCGATACTCGTAGTCTTGCGCTGCCGGGTTTGCGGGCGCCGGCCCCACCAGGCGCAGGTCGCGCAGCCCGCGCACCGCCGTCCAGCCGTGAGGCAGCGTTCGGGAAGCGCCTGCAGGGCCGGAGGCGAGATGCAGGATCTGATCTACATCGCGAAACTCGAGCCGCAAGCCAGCCGCCTCCGCGGCCGCGCGCACCAGGCGGCGCTGCATGGCCAACGGCTGTGCCAGGAGCAGCTCGGGTACGAGCGCAGCCTGGTCTTCGCCCCTGTTGGCGGGCGCGGTTCGGGGAAAGGCCTGCGCAACCTGCTCCTGCCAGTAGGCTTCCTCGGCGCGCGCGATCTCCGCGTGATTGGCCAGAACGTCCGCCACCTGCGGATTGTAGTCGCGCTCCAGCAGCGGCAGAAGCTCGAGCCGAATGCGGTTGCGCAGATGCCGCGTGTCCCGGTTACTCTCGTCTTCGCGCCACTCCTGCCCGCACGATCGCAGGTAGTCCAGCAGTTCGCTCCGCCGGGTCCGCAGCAGTGGCCGGATGATGCTGGTGTGGAAGCGGGCGACCTCGCCCGCGGGTGACGCGGCCGCGGGTGGCTGCGCTTCTCCGTCCAGCTCGGCGTCCAGCTCGGGGTAGATGCCCGCCACTCCCCTCGTTCCAGCGCCCCGCAAGGTGCGCATGAGCACGGTTTCCGCCTGGTCGTCGAGGGTGTGGGCGGTGGCAATCCGGTTGACAATGCCGCGGCGCAGCCGGTCGCGGAGCCAGGCGTAGCGCAGGTGGCGCGCGGCCGTCTCCAGGCTCAGCCCCTGGGCTGCCGCATGCGCGGGCGAGTCGCCCGCTTCCACATGGAACTCCAAGCCGTGCGCGGCCGCCAGTTCGGCCACAAACTGCTGGTCGGCGTCGGCTTGGGGACCGCGAATCCCGTGGTGGAAGTGCAACACGACAAGCACCACGCCCAGCTCGCCGCGCAGCTCCAGCAAAAGCCGCAGCAGGGCCACCGAATCGGCGCCGCCGGAGACGGCCACCCCCACGCGGTCGCCCGCTCGTACCAGCCCCTGGCTGCGGATATACTCCCGGACATCCTCCCGGACATCCTTTCGCACTGGGCCCGCGAGCTTCATGGATTAATGGTACATCCGCGTGGTGACCAGGCTGCAAGAAGCGGGAGCCTGAGCGTTCTGCCCGAGCGTTCTGAATGACGATTGCATCATTGACGATGGACGATTGCTCGCCATGCCCAAGCTGATCTTTCTGACACTGCTCCTGCCGGTTCTGGTGCCGGCTGTGGCGGATGCGCCCTCCTGCCCGGTCGCGGTCGCCGACCTGGAAAAGTTCCTGGAGACGCTCCCCCGGAGCTGCCGCAAAGACAGCGACTGCGAAGGCTACTTCTACCGCGCCGATTCCTGCGCCCGCGCCGTGGTGCTGCGCAAAGGCAAGCTCTCGCCGGAGCGCGAGCAGCAACTGCTGGCGATGCAAGGCAAGGTCCGCCAGGCCTGCATGGCGGAATTTTCCATCCGTCCGGCCTGCTCGCCGCAGCCCTTTCGCGCCGCGTGCCGCCGCCGCGCATGCGTGGATGCGCTGGCCGGCAAGGCGCCCGGGCCTCCCCGGGTAAAGCAGCGCAATCCCGCGTATCCGGTGGCCACCATCCGCCACGCCTGCGGGCCGACGGACGGCCCTGCCCTCCAGATCAAGCTGAGCAAAGTGTCCGATCCGGGCCCTGAGGAGCCGGCCATCTTCCTGACCATCTACGGTAATCTGCCGCAGGCTCCGTTGCCCGAGCCGCGCGCCTACCAGCTTCGCCCGCAAACCGAGGGCGATGGAGTGCGCTGCCTCAAGCCCAACGCCTGCGAAACCGCCGAGCAGGGCCAGCTCGTGCTCGACACCTTCAGCGGCCACGGCGCCCAAGGCTTCTACAAGCTGCGCTTCAAGGATGGCTCGGTGGAAGAAGGCAGCTTCACCGCCACCTGGAGGGAAGTCCCCGAGCACTGCGGGTGAGGTTTGGCGTACCAGGAGTGCGGGTTGACTGGCGTTCTACTTCGGACGCGGGTCTTCCAGATCTTTGTCCGGGGGCTGAAGTTTGCCCAGGCGCATCATGCACACGGCACTGGCCAGAGCCCGCGCCGCATTGCGAACCTCCTCCTGTAGCGCCAAGTCTTCGTCCAGCGCCTCGTGACTGGTGGCATACGGCTCGTAGTAACCGATGTAGCGGCCAAGCACCGCGCTGGCTCCAGCGGGCACGAGTTGCATATCGGTGAGCCAACTAGAAAGGGACTGGCGCAAAGTGTCCACTCCCGCCGCGTCACCATGAACGACCACGGAAAAGGCTCGACCGGCAAGATGCTTCGGGTAGTGCCATCCCTTGAGCTCCAACGCTTTGGCCTTCGCAGGGTCCTTGCCCGCCGTGGTGGTGGGATCGGGATTGCCGCCGTCTGCGCACACCAAACGGTCGATCATCAGCTTCAGCACGCTGGGCGCCTGGTACCAGTACACCGGGGTCACAATCATAATCCCGTGCGCCGCTACCCACTTCCCGTAAATTTCCGCCATCCAGTCATTCACCTGCCCCATAGCGTGGTTGGGATAGCAGGAGCACGGCCAGTTACAAAGCGGCATGGCGGTGGAAACGCAGGCCTTGCACGGATAAATGATGCGCCCGTACTCCGAAGTAAGGTGGCTGAGGTCGAGCAGGTCCACCTCAAAATCGCCTTCGCGCCGGAATACTTCGCGCGCCATCTGGACGAGGCGGAAGGTCTTTGACATCTCTCCCGGGCAAGTCTGGTCGCTGCGCGCGGCCCCGCAGATCAACAGGACCCGTGGCGGTGATTTCCGGTTCTTTTGCCGACGTTCGGCTGCGCGGAGTCGCCGGCGGGTTTCCAGCCACTCCACTGGGAGTTCAAAGCTGGGGTGGGCAAATTGCCGACCCGCCTTTCGCTCGCGAGGCGACTTCCGGTACTGGTGATAGCCATCCCAGGCGACTTCCGTGATGCGCTCGATTGCGGGCAACACCTGTTGAAAGGCGGGATCGTAAAAGCGCTCCCGAACCCGGTTGCTGAATTCCGTGCGATTGAGCGCGACGCTGCCCTGTCCTTTGCGGACGGAGGGCTTCTGTTTTGTGCTTTTTCTGGTTGCCACTGGTTGTCCTCCCGGTGCGGGTAGAGCCTCGGTTTTCCGCTGGCTGGGGCTCCCTATCCTACTGCTACTCCACGGCCTCATTTTCCGGATCGGCCCACATCTCCTCACCGCGGATTTACGCGGATAAGCGCGGATTATTTTTGGCAAGATGATCCGCGTTCATCCGCGCCAATCCGCGGTAAGCCTTACCTGCCTCCAAAATGCTCCCATCCTCCCGGGCCCAAAGGCTGGCGCTGGCCATGGCTGTCGGTGAGCCACATTCCGCGTCCGCGGATGATTTCCCCGATGCGGGTGACGCGCACTCCGGCGATCTTCGCCGGCAGCGTCCGGGGGCCGGGCACGGTGAACAGCAGCTCGTAGTCTTCGCCGCCGTGCAGGGCGAAATGGAGGGTGCTGGTGCCGGGCGTGTTGGGACGGGGGATGCTGTGGTCGGCCACCAGCGCTCCCACTCCGCTCGCGCTGCAGATGTGCGCCAGGTCGGTGGAGAGGCCGTCGCTCAGGTCAATCATGGCGGAGGCCAGGCCGCGGCGCCGCAACTCGCGTCCCACGGCGATGCGCGGGGAAGGGAAGAAGTGTGCTGCCACTGCCTTTGCGCGCGGGTTCCCGGCGCCCGCCCCGCTTTCAAGCTGGTGCAGGATGGCGGCCGAGCGGCCCAGTTCCCCGGTGACGTAAATGGAATCGCCGGCGCGCGCGCCCGACCGCCGCACCGCCTTGCCCGCCGGCGCGCGGCCCACCACCACGATGTCCGCCACGATCCCCTGGCCCGCGATTCCCGGGGACGATTCGGCGGTATCGCCGCCCGCCAGCTCGACGCTGAACTTCCTCGCCAGGGCAAGCAGTCCCTGGTAGAAGCCGTCCACCCACTTCTGCGGCAGGCTGGCTGGGAGGGCCAGCGAGACGAAGGCGGCTATCGGCTCTCCACCCATGGCGGCAATGTCGCTCAGCCCGCGCGCCAGGCAGCGGTGCCCCACCGATTGCGGCGGATGCCACTCCCGCCGGAAGTGCACCCCCTCGACGCTGAGGTCGGTGGTGATGAGGGCTTCGTGGCCGGCGGGAACGGCTAGAACCGCGCAGTCGTCGCCAATGCCCAGGCGTAGCCCGGCCGCCCTCGGCCGGCCAGCGGCCCGGATAATGCGGTCAATGAGTGCTTTTTCCGCGAGAGGCAAGGTGGCATTATAGCGAGCGGGATCGAACGGGGTAGTCTAGTGGTCGCTATCGTGCCCTTGAGCGCAGGCATTAAGATACCTCGCCATTCCTGCTCCGCTATACTCCGATGCAGGTGGGGCGCCACAGAACGA
>CAZXVY010000160.1:0-6281 GCA_964644115.1 uncultured Terriglobales bacterium | reverse complement strand
TGGCATCCGCATTACGACGAGGTGTTCAACCGTGGAAACCCCGAAGCCGAATCCTGCTCCCTCCGACCTGGAAGAGTTTGGTCGCAAGGTGGGCCGCGAACTGGGAGAGATCGTCAACTACCTGAACAACGAGGTGGTGCCCAAGGCGCGCGACCAGTCCACTCAGGGACTGCGCGTCGCCGCCCAGAAGCTGACCCAGCTCGCCGAGTACATGGAGAAGAACAAGCCTTCTTCCTGAAGCTCTTGTGGAAGCGCGCTCCGCTGCTGGCTGTGCTGGCCGCAGTTGTGATCCTTGCAGGATGCGGCGGCGGCAGCCGGCGCCCGCGCGCGCGCCATCAGCCGCTTCCTCCGCCTCCGACTTCGTCGTCTACCTCCGCCGGGAAGATCTCGGTCCCCAAAAACGCCAAGCCCCTGCTGGTGGAGACCGGGCTGGCGAGCTGGTACGGCGCTCCTTATCACCAGCGGCGCTCGGCCAACGGCGAAGTCTACGACATGAACGCCCCCACCGCGGCGCACCGCACCTTGCCCATGAATTCCATCGTGCGCGTCACTAATCTGAAGACTGGCAACTCCACCCTGGTGCGCATTACCGACCGCGGACCCTTCGTCCCCGGACGGGTGATTGATCTTTCCGCCGCCGCCGCCAAAGCGGTGGACGCCTGGCGCGAAGGGCTGGTCCGGGTGCGCCTGGAAGTGCTGCAGACGCCCGCGCCGCTCGACAAGGGCGGTCGCTGGTGCGTGCAGTTCGGCGCGTTTGGGGAGGAAGACGCTGCCCGCGATCTCCGCCAGCAGCTCACCCGCCGCTACCGCGCGGCCAAGGTGATCCACTTCGGCAGCCCGGTGGGCGACTGGTGGGTGCGCATCCGCGTCCCCCAGGACGACCGCAAGCAGGCGACGGAGATTGCGAGGGTCATTAGGCCTTCAGAAGGCAATGCATTCTTGGTGAGACTCGATTGAATCATTGAGTGATTGAATCATTGAATCATTAGCAAGACCGCTGCTCCGGCAGTCCTTACAATGCTTCAATGATTCAATGTCTCAATGATTCAATGACTCAATGATTCACTGATTCAATCGCCCCTACCCCGGCGGCCAGCGCAGCGGACGTCCGCCCAGCAGGTGCAGGTGCAGGTGAAAGACGGACTGCCCGGCGCGCGGTCCCACGTTGAACACCGTGCGGTAACCTTCCTCGACGTCGCACTCGCGGGCGATCTGGGCGGCCACCAACTGGCAGTGGCCAAGCAGGTCCGAATCTTCCGCCGTGGCTTCCTTCAGGCCGCGAATGTGCTTCTTGGGAACGATGAGGACGTGAACGGGCGCCTGTGGGTGGACGTCTTCGAAGGCGTAGACCCGCTCGTCTTCAAACACTTTCTTGGACACAATCGTGCCCAGAATGATCTTGCAGAACAGGCAGTCACTCATGTGCGAAGTCCGATGTGCGATCTGCGAAGTATATGGGCATGAGCTGCTGCTTCACACTTCTCACATCGCACATCAAACATCATACTTCGCACATTGGTTACTGCTCCGTTTCCTGCTCTTCGGGGGCGCCGTGGCGGCGCAGGATCTGGGCCAGGTTCTGGGAGAGCGCGGAGCGCGGCATCACTGCGTCAAAGCCCGCCTCCTGCGCCTTCACCTTCAGCTCTCCCTGCACGTGCGACAGGTAGCCGATGATGGAGGTGCCTTTCCCTTTCAGCTTCGACTTCAGCTTGGGGATGGTGGTGAGCGGCTTGGCGCCGGCGTTGTTCAGGTCCACGATGATCAGCGAGAGCTGATCGTGGCCGTTGGAGGTGGCGCGCTCCAGCAGTTCCTTGTCGCTCTTCACAAAATCCACCTTCACGTTCAGCTTGCGCGCCGTTTCCTGCACCTTGGCCAGGAAGAACAGGTCTTCAATCACGCACACGATGCGGGTGGGGGCGTCGGCCGCAAGGTGCGCGGGTACCGGCTCCACATCCGGCTGGGGAGCGTGGAAGCGCTGCTGCGGGTAGACGCCGCGGAAGCGCTGGCCTCCGCCGCCGTACTGCCCGCCGCCTCCGCCGCTCCCTCCGCCGCCAGCGTTCTGGCGGTAGCTGTGGTCCATGGGACCCGTGAATGCCGGTCCGCCGCGCGGGTTGCGGCCTGGTCCTGCCGGGCGTCCGGGCTGGCCCGGCCGTCCGCGCCGGCGTCGCCGGTTGCGGCCCGGGCGAGGGTGGTTCGATTCATTCTGCATTATGTCTCTTTTCGGATGGTGCTCTGCGTTAGCGCCGGTAGCCTATGGTTGATTCCCCGGCCTGGTTCCTGGTTGCTCGCGTTCTCTAGTTTCCTGCCCTGCGGAAAAAAGGTCGTCTCTGGGGGGAGACCATTTTCCGCCTGCGGTGTTCCGGGGATGGGTATCGTCCGAAACTGTGCCTGTCCGTCAGCGCTTCCAGCTAGAGAGATAAAGCTTGCACGGGACCGTGCTACCGCGAGGACAACTGAATGTTACCCCTGCGCCCACTCCAGCGCAAGCGAAAAAACCAATCCCTGCGGCGGGGGCTGGGCGCGTTTCCCAAACCGGGCATGTTTTCCTAAGCGAGAACGAAAGAAAGGGCGTCCGTGGCGGACGCCCTTCAGGGAACTACGCCAAGCGCTGCCGTGCAGTTCCGATTGCCAAGAGGGACTCAATGGCAACTGCAAGGATGCAATCCGCGGGCCGAAATGGCTGTGGCGGCAATCACCTGATTTCGCCCCACCTTGCGCCTGCTCCCCTTCCTGCGGCTACGGATTTGAGAAGACGCCGGCCGCGCAGGTTACGGGATTCCATAGCAGTTGCGGAAGCGAGCGACCTCGCCTGTGTGGAAGCGGGCGACCTCGCCCGCGTTTTCCTATTCCCGTTCCACCCTATTTCGGAGCAGTCTGCGCGAAGTAGGCCTCCTGGCGCTTGCCCATCTCCTCCGGTGAAACGTCCTCAATGTGCGTTCCCACCGACCACTCATGCCCAAAGGGATCCTTCACCTTGCCGTAACGATCTCCCCAGAACATGTCGGAGGGCGGCATGGTGGGTGTGGCGCCGGCATCCACGGCCTGCTTGAAGGTGGCGTCCACGTCGGGGACATAGAGAAAGATGCCCACCGGCGTGCCACTCAGGGTTTCGGGGGAGCGGGCGCCCCACTCCAGGTTCTCGTCGGCTATCATGATCATCGAATCGCCGATCTGGATCTCGGCATGCGCTAGCTTGCCGTCCGGCATGGGCATGCGCATGATTTCTTTCGCCCCGAACGCCTTGACGTAAAACTCAATGGCGCGGGCGGCGTCGCGGATGATCAGGTAGGGGGTGACGGTACGGTATCCTTCGGGAACGGGGCTGACATTGGCTGGCATGGTTCGCGTTTCCTCCTGGGAAATTTTGAGAACTACCTTGTCGCTGCAAAAAACCTTGCACGCCGGCGGCCAGGGTTTGCACCTCCCTTACCCGGCTGCGGCAGGACAAGCATTCTAAACGCTGGCGCGTAGGATCGGTGTCACCGGCCAGCAAAAAGTGACGAAGCGCTGGTTTTCCGAAACGAACGGCGCTGAGGAAGTGATCAATCGCCGCACTTCCCCGCTGGCCTGGCCCGCGGCTTCCTACTACAATGATAGGGTTGTTCTGCCGTGGGCGGTTAGCTCAGTTGGTTAGAGCGCGTGCTTCACACGCACGAGGCCGCAGGTTCGAGTCCTGCACTGCCCACCATGCCTTTCCATTTGGTAATTTGGTAATTGGGAAATTTGGTAATCGAAGAATTGTTCTTGTCTCGGCCGGCGTTTTCTTGGTTGCGCAATTACAAATTAACAAATTACCCAATTACCAAATTCCCGCGATGCCCGCCGACCGCGACCTGCGCCCTTCTGGACCCTCAAGCTCCGACCCTTCCCGGCCGCAACTTTTTGACCGCAACCGGGTTAGGGATGATGTGGGCACGATTGCGCTCAACCGGGGCATGCTTCCCGAGGCGGCGGACGGCCGGGAAAACGCCGGCGACGCCGGCGATGGCTTTTTGGGAACGCCGTTTGACCTGCTGACCGACGCCCAGGTCATGCTGCGCGTCAAGGCGGGCGACGATTCCGCCTTCGACCACCTGGTGGAGAAATTCCGCCGGCCGCTGGTGGGATTCATGTACCGCTGGTCGCGCAATCCGTCGGTGGCTGAGGACCTGGCCCAGGAAGTGTTCTTGCGCGTGTATCGCTCGCGACGCAGCTACAAAGCCGAGGCTCGGTTTACCACCTGGCTGTACCGCATCGCCACCAACCTGGCGGTGAACCATGCGCGCGACACGCGCGCAGAGCGCACCCAGGGTTCGAGCCTGGATGAGCCGGAACTGGAAACCGGCGTCCCCATGGACGTGGCCGACGCCGCGCCCACAGCGGAAGAGCGCCTGCTGAAGAGCGAGCGCATGGCCGCTATCCGCCGCCACGTCGAGGCGCTGCCCGAACGGCAGCGCATGGCGGTGGTGCTGCACAAGTACCAGGGCATGGACTACCGCGAGATCGCCCAAGTGCTGGACATGAGCGAATCAGCCACCAAGTCGCTGCTGTTTCGCGCTTACGAAACTCTGCGCGATAAGTTGAAGGATTTTGTGGAGAGATGATGGCTCGGTTGACATCCCGCGGTTGGTGGGAGAGCGGGGCCTTGGTCCCGCGTTCCTGTGCCCGTCGTCTTGTCATCCCGAGCCGCCCGATCCCGCTTTGCGGGAGAGGGCGTGTCGAGGGATCTTGGTTTTGCTTTTTCGAGGATCTCGCCAGCAAGAATTCGAGGTGGTTATGAACTGCGCACAGATGAAGGACAGCCTGCTTGACCTGGCCCAGTCGCCCGCCGGCACTGCGGCCGTGTCAGCAGAAGCTCGGGAACACCTGCACTCCTGCCCGGCCTGCGCTGCGGAGCTTGAATCGCTGCGCCGCACCATGTCGGTGCTCGAGGAGTGGACAGCGCCCGGGCCCTCGCCTTACTTCGACTCGCGCCTCCGCGCGCGCCTGCACGACGAGTCCACGAAAGGTCCGGGGCTGTTCGAGTTCCTGCGCCGCCCGGCCCTGGCCGCGGCCTTCACGCTGCTGTTCGTCGCCGGACTGTTCCTGTTCCAGGGCGGCCAGTTGCCGACGCAACCCCCGCAGCCCGCGACCGGCGGAAGCGCTTCGGCCTCCACGGGAGCTGTGTCCGATCTTGAAACCTTGGACAGTAATTACGATCTCTACGCCGACTCCGAGCTGCTGGATGAACTGGACGCCAATGGCGCGCAGGTGAACCCGTAACCATGGTGAGAATCGGCAAGACCATCCTCGTCCTGTTCGCGGCCACGGCGCTGGCCCTGCCGGCGCTGGCCTTGCAGAATCCATCTCCGCCCAAACGAACCGGTGAGCAGAAAAAGTTCCGCGACGCCGATTCCGGGCGCAAAGGCGGCGGCCATGGGCGCGGCCGCAAGGGATGGCAACGCCGGCCCGGACGTCACGGCGGCGACTGGCTGCGCAAGATGCACAACCTCCCGCCTGAGGAGCAGGAGCGCGCGCTGCAGAACGACCCCGAATTCCAGCGCCTTCCTGCCGAAGCCCAGGCGCGGCTGCGCGAGCGTCTGCGCAAATTCAACAGCCTTCCGCCGGAACAGCGCGAGCGCATCCTGAACAACTGGGAACGGGTGGAGCGCCTTACACCCGAGCAGCAAGCAGGCCTGCGGCGGCTGCACGGGCGCATGCGGGAGATGCCGGAAGCGCGCCGCCGCATGATGTTCCGCGCCCTGCGCCACCTGCGCGATATGCCATCCGATGAGCGCCAGCGCGTGCTCGCCTCCGAGCGCTTCCGCAACACCTTTTCCGACGAAGAACGCGACCTGCTGCGCGGCATGGCCGAAATCGGCCCGCCTCCCGAGGCTCCTCCGCCTGATAGCCCTCAGAAGGACGAGCCTCCGCCGCCCGAAGCTGACGCTCCGAAATAGGAACCACAGGATATGCGATGTGTGATGTGCGATGTGCGATGTTTCATAGCCACATCCTGACTTCCTACATCGCACTCATACATCGCACATCAAACATCACCCATCACACGTTTCCTGCAAATCCGCGTTCATCCGCGTTGAATCCGCGGTAAGAGGTCCTTCCTGACGGCTGATGGCTGATTGCTGATGGCTACCGGAACAAATTCTTCATCACGAAGAACGCATTCGCGGGCCGCTCGGCCAAGCGTCTCATGAAGTACGGATACCACTCCGTGCCAAACGGAATGTAAACCCGCATGCGCCAGCCCTCGCGCACCAGTTGCTGCTGCAGGTCGCGGCGGATGCCGTAGAGCATCTGGAACT
>CAZXVY010000159.1:0-6330 GCA_964644115.1 uncultured Terriglobales bacterium | reverse complement strand
CCCAGCATGCGCGCCAGCTTCTGGAAGGTGTAGTAGGCCTCGTTGGTCAGGCCGCGCGAGGTGGCGAAAAATCCCGTGCGCTCTACGGGAAAGTTCCTCCATTCGGCGGCAATCAGCTCCAGCGCTTCCTCCCAGGTCAGGCGCCGGAAGCCCGGGTCGCCCCGGCGCAGCACCATGGGATACGGAATGCGGCCCAGGTGGTGCAGTTCTTCGTTGGACAGAGAGCGCAACCTGGCGACGTCGGCGAAGCTCTCCTCGGGCGCCTGCGGCATGGTGTTCAGCCGCAGCAGGTTGAGGCGGGTCATGCACAGGTGGACGCCTGAAATCACGCTGTCTTTCAGCCCGTAGGGGCCGAGCGAGCAGCCATCGCAGACGCCGTGATTGAGCACCCGCCAAGCGTAGCCCAGGTTGTCGCGGTTCTCCCAGGCCACGCGCGCCATGTCGCGGAAGTGGTGAGGCTTGTTACGGCCCAGTCCGAAGGGGACGAGGTCTTTCAGGGGCACGCCGAGCAGTGTACTCGACCGGCTTCTGCGCTGGCCACGGCCCGCCCCGGCGCTGCCGCTCGAACCTCGCCGCCGGGCGCTTCTGCAGCGCCGTGCGGGTCGAGGAGAGCGCGCTCCTCAAGGACTCTCTGGGGAGGCCGGTGATGAAGGGGTTGACCAGGGGGCGCAGCAGCATGGGAACGCTGCGGGTGAGCGAAAGGGCTTCGCATTGCACGTACACCCCGCCGTCTTTCTCCTCAAAGCGCCAGTAGGAGTAGAGCCGCCACAGGAAGCCGCCGTCGTTGCCCACCGGCTTTTCCTTCTCCGTGGACTCGCCGGGATCTTCCACTTCCGCGATCCGCGTGGTGTAGGACCGGCTGTGCTCACGGGTGGCGCTGACCGGAAAGTAGCGCACCTCGTGTTCCGTGTTCAGCACCACGGTAAGGATTTTTTTCTTCCACAGCCGCAGGAAGATCTTGTAATCGTTTCCCTTGTGGCTGAGCAGCCTGGACTGGAGTACTTCGGGCTTGTAAATGTTGTGATGGCGATCGTAATCCTGGATCAGGATCAGGGTGTCTTTCAGTGTGGTTCCCGGAATGAACACCGCCCCCAGCCAGTGGTGCATTTTTCCATCCGGGATGTCGATTTCCTGGCCATTCTCGCGAGTTTCCAACCGCTCCACCACGATCTCGCCCTGGCGAAGCTGCGCGTAAACGGCTTCGCGGCGCGGCCCGGCGATTCCGTCCATCCACAGGAACCTTTGCGACCCGTTCACCTCCCCCTGGATGCGGGTCTCGGTGAGCTTTACGTAGTGCTCGAAGGCGGCTACGGTTTCCTTCGTCAGCTCCACGGCTGAGGCTTGGCCCGCCAGCATCCCGGCCAGGAACAGGGATCCGGCGCCGCTGCAGGCCGTTTTCCATAGCACCTTCATCGCACGCCGCCCGGCGCTGGAATCGCTTTCCCGCCGGCGAGGGCGGTGGCGGACGATTCCCAAGGGCGCCTTGTCCTCAAAAAGCACGGCGAGCAGTCTACCGCACAATTGACTGGGGGGAGCCCGGCAAACCAATCCGGCACATTCGGGCGCAGTTATAACGCGCGCAAGGAGCCGCCGCCCTTGTCAGGCTCCGACCACCAGGACTAGAAGCGAAGAGGGTGCGGGAAAACTCGAATTCCTGTTTTGATTTCGGAGGGGCACGCCTTAAAAGGTCTTCACACGATACTGCGGTCTCGCGGCTCCGACGCCGACTTGGCCCGCCGCAGGATCTCCAGAAATTCCCGCCGGGGAAGCACATCGTGCTCGCCAAAGAAGGCCAGAACGCCTTGCAGCACGCGCCCCGAGTAAGAAGGCGTCCCATTGGAAGGGACCGGAGAAGGCGCCGGCACAGGGTGGAGATTTTCGCTGGATTGGTCGCCGCCAGCCGCCAGCGAACTCAGGAGCCGCTGCAGGAGCGCCCGGTCTTCCTCGCCCATCTCGGTGAACTGGACTCCCATACCGCAACCGGCGTGCGAGGTTCGCACCACGCCCCCGGCCTTCAACTGGCGGTCCCCAACTGCCAAGGCCAGATCCACCACAGTTTCCGCAGGAAACGGCGTCATCATTTCCAGGTAGCAGCCGCCCAGCGAGATGTCGGCCAGCGTGCCCCAAACCCGCGCATCTACGCCTTGCTTGCGGACCTCGGCGCCGCCCCCGCATTGGTGCCGGGGATACACCCGCCGCTCTTCCCGCCGGCGCTCGCCCAGGCGTCGCTCCTCGCCGCGCTCACTCCCGCCCTCCCCTGAAGGCAACGCGCGCGCGGCTGCGGCTGGTGCGGCGGCAAGCTTCTCGACCTCTGCGCTTTCGCCGCCAAACAGGCGCTTGCCCCCTTCTAGGCACCAAATTCCCACCTGTCCTTCGCGCACGCTCCCCGTGGCCCCTACCCAGATCACCCGGAAACGGCTTTTGTGTTTCCCGTACTCGACCCCCACTATGTCGCCTGGGGCCAGCGGCACACGAACCCCGTCTAACCGGGAGCCGTTCACGCTGGCCGTGGCCGACTGCGAGAAGGCATGCCCGCTGCTGTCCACTCCCCAGATACGCACTGGCAGCATCACCGGAGGGCCGGGTTCGCTGCGGCGGCATGCCTGCGGGGCTTCGTTCGGTTCAGTGGCGGAAATGGGTTGGGTGACGCTCATCGAATCAGAAGGATAAGATTCCAACCAGTCCCGAATGCATGAAAAGAGCGCCGAGGGATCATTTTCCTTCCCAGAATGGAACACGGTCAGGCGCATAGGGAATGCATCGCCGCCCTTCGCTGCTGCATCCCTTCCTGGAGCCGGTCAAGCGAGGTCCCCGATGGACGTGAAGCGCTGGGTGGATCGCAGTTTCCGTTTCGACATTTCTGTGGATCTGTTTCCCGATGTGCTGGAGCGGGTGCGCGGTACGCCCGCGCGCATCCAGGAAAAGGTCCGCCGGCTTCCCCGGGAAGTTCTGACGCGGCGGGACGGCGATCAGTGGTCCATCCAGGAGCATATCGGCCACCTGCTCGACCTGGACGCGCTGCACCTGGGCCGTCTCGACGACTACCTTGCCGGCGCCGAAGTGTTGCGCCCGGCCGATATCACCAACCGCGCCACCACGGAAGCCAACTACAACCAGCCCGACATCGTCGTGGTCAGCAGCGACTTCCGCACCGCCCGCCTGCACTTCGTCGAACGCCTCGAAGCCTGGGACCCGGCGCGCCTGGAATTGTCCGCAATCCATCTCCGGCTGAAGCAGCCCATGCGCCTGCTGGACATGGTGTACTTCGTGGCCGAGCACGACGACCACCACCTGGCGAGGATGACGGAGTTGGCAAGGAAGTTCGCGCACGAACCTAACGCGTGACGAATGGACACGTCCGCCTACCTCACGCGCATCGGCGTCGTCCCGCCAATCCACCCAAACGCCGAAAGCTTGCGCGAGCTTCAGATCGCCCACTTAATGACCGTGCCCTTTGAGAACCTCGACATCCCCCTCGGCCGCGAGATTGTCCTGGACGAAAAGGCCTTTTTCGAAAAGGTAGTGCGCCACCGCCGCGGCGGCTTCTGCTACGAGCTGAACGGGCTGTTTGCCGCTCTGTTGCGCCATTCGGGTTTCCCTGTCACCTTGCTCTCCGCGCGAGTGGCCAGGGCAACCGGTGGCTTCGGCCCGGAGTACGACCACCTGACGCTGCTGGTGGAATTTCCCGGCAATCAGCCGCGCCGCTTGGCTGACGTGGGCTTCGGGGACTCATTCCGCGAGCCGCTTCTGTTCGACGAGCCCGGCGAACAGGCCGCGTCCGCCTGCGACAACGGCCGCGCCTACCAATTGCGCCGTGCCGGCGATGAAGTGACTCTATGGCGTCTCGAGGACGATGGGGGTTGGAAGCCGCAGTATCTTTTCTCGCCGCTGCCCCGGCGGCTGGAAGAATTCGCCGCCATGTGCCACTACCAGCAGACGTCGCCCGACTCGCACTTCACCCAGCGCCGCATTTGCTCTCGCGCCACGTCCGCAGGGCGCATCACTTTGGCAGACCTGCGCCTCATTGTCACCGAGAACGGCGGCCGCAGCGAACAGGCACTGACCGAAGATCAGCACCGCGCCGCTCTGCTCGAACATTTCGGGATTGATCTCGAAGCCTGATGCGCTCCTGCTCGAGACCAAGCTTGCCGAGCGCAAGAAGCCGCAGACTTAGCGCCGCGCCGGGCCGGTTACTTGGCCGGCTTCACGGCCTCGATCTTGGTGATCACCATGGCCTTCGAGCCGGAGCGGTCGTGTACTGTGCCTTCTACCTTCACCCGCTGGCCGGCAAAGGGCATCAGCCGCTGGTTTTCGCCGCCGGCGGGCATGGTGCCGGAGATGGGCAGGTAGACCGTGCCGTCGTCGGTCCGGATCACCAGCGGCGAGCCGCCCTCGGCGCACTTCTTCGCGCAGCTCTCGCTGATGGGTTTCTTCAGGTCCTTGGTGTAGGCACAGGAGGAATCAATCGCCCAGCCTTCCACCTTCACCGTCTTCCCTTCCCCTGCCAGCGCACTCAGCGTCACCAGGCTGGCCAGCAGCACTGCAAGCACGACGTGAAAACTTTTCATGGATGTACTCCTGAAATCAGTGGAATCGGCTGCCGCGAGTGTAGACGCAAAACTCATCCTCGCACAACCCGGCGTGCGCCCGGCCAACCCGCTATTACTCCATCCGCCGCTAGACTATGGATGTGTAGACTCTTCAGCATGGCTACCAACCTTGCCCTCGACGACTGGCTCATCGAGGAAGCCCGTCGGGCCGGCCGCCACAAGACCAAGAAAGAGGCCGTGACCGCGGCGCTCCAGGAATACGTGCGCCGTCGTCGGCAACTCCGTTTGCTCAAGCTCTTTGGCGCCATCGACTATGACCCCGCCTACGATTACAAGGCCGCTCGGCGGCGTCGGCGCTAGCTCACCACCAGCACTACCTTGCCCACGTTCTTCCGCTCGTGAATGTAGCGGTGCGCAGCCGCCGCCTCCTGCAAGGGAAACGTCTTGCCGACTACCGGCTTCACCTGTCCGCTCTGATACATGCGAAAGATTTCTTCAAGCTGTTCTTTCATGATGGCTGACTTCTTCCCCAGCTTGCCGATGTGCACGCCGATGACGGCGATGTTGCCGTCAATCAGTTTCAGCGGATGGAAGCGCGGGGTTTGCAGCATCTCCTTCGCGCCATGCAGATAGTTCAGCTTCCCCTTCGGCCCCACCACGGTCGAAAAGCCGTACACCACCAGCCGCCCCATCGGCCCCAGGCACTTGTAGCTCTGGGCGTAGGACTTGCCGCCGACGGCGTCCAGCGCCATCTCGATGCCCTCCGGCGCCACCCGCCGCACCACCTCGAGAAAATTCTCCCGCGTGTAGTCAATGGGGTGGTCCACGCCTATCTGGCGCAGGAAGTCCTGCTTCGACGGCCCCGCCGTGCCGAAGGTGACCAGCCCCCGCGCCCGCGCCAGTTGCACCGCAGCCACGCCTACACCGCCCGCGGCGCTGGTAATCAGGATGCGGTCGCCCCGGCGCAGGTTCCCCATCTCAAACATGGACTGCCACGCCGTCAGGTAATTCACGGGAATGGCCGCCGCTTCCTCAAACGACATGGCGTCGGGAATGGGAAACGCCTGCTCGACGTTCACCGCTACCCGCTCGGCGTAAGCGTTGAAGCGCGTCAGCGCCACCACCCGGTCACCAACTTTCAGCGACGGCCCGGCCGGCGATCCTCCCTCCTCCGCCCTACCTCCTGCCTCCTCCCTCCTACCTCCTGCTTCCTCGACAACGCCCGCGATCTCCAGGCCTGGCACAAACGGTGGCTTGGGAGTACCCGAATAAACGCCCAGCCGCGCCAGGATGTCGGCAAAGTTGATGCCCACGGCCTTTACGCGGATCAACACCTGCCCCGCGCCCGGCTTGGGGTCAGGGACTTCACGCCACTCCAGCACTTCCGGCGGCCCGTACCGCCGCACTACCATCGCGCGCATTCGCGTTTCCTCGCGGACCACGAGCTTAGCAGCCGGAGTGACAAGAAGAAACCTGTAGAGACGTTGCTTGCAACGTCTCGCTTGCAACGTCTCGCTTGCAACGTCTCCCTTGCAACGTCTCCCTTGCAACCTAGACAGCCTGGGAGACGCAGCAAGCTGCGTCTCTACGGCTCCCTCCTACCTCCTACCTCCTCCTTCCTCCCTCCTTCCTCCTTCCTCCCTCATGCCTCCTCCCTCCTGCTATTGCCTTTCGCCCCGCGATTGGCGGAGAATTGCGCGCCGTGAGCGACTGGGATCGGGATCGCAGAAGGGGGATGTCGCAGTTCGAGCGCGAGGAAGAGGATGCCAAGAGCTCCCAG
>CAZXVY010000158.1:0-6346 GCA_964644115.1 uncultured Terriglobales bacterium | reverse complement strand
GCGTGGTCACCGGCACCTGAACCACCGGGCAGGGCTGCCCGCGCGGGGCAGGGGAGCCTTCTTTCAGAAGATTCTGAAGATCTATGGATCGCTTTGCCACCATCGTTTCCACCGGACGGTTTCTTCCTCCCATCGAAGTCCCCAACGACGAGTTGCGCCGCCGCTTTGCCGCGACTGCGCCCGGCTTCGTGGACAAGATGGAGGCGGGTACGGCCATCCGCAAGCGCTGGTACGCGCCCGAGGATTGGAACACTTCCGATCTGGCGCTCGCCGCCGCCCGGCAGGCTCTGGAGCGCGCGGGTCGAAAGCCGGAGGACGTGGACCTGATCATCCTGGGCACCGACTCACCCGACTATCTGACGCCGGCGACTTCCGTGGTGCTGCAACACAAGCTGGGCGCAAAGAACGCCGGCACCTTCGACGTGGGCTGCGCCTGCGCTTCGTTTCCCACCGGACTGGCGGCGGCCTGGGGGATGATCGCCACCAACCCGGCGCTGAAAACGGTGCTGGTGGTGGGGGCGTACCTGATCCACCGGCTCGCCGATCCCAACGACCCTACGATCTTTTTTTACGGCGACGGTGCGGGCGCCGCGGTGCTGGAACCCGCGACCAAGCCGGGCTTCCTGACTTCAGCGTTGCAAGCGGATGGCTCCTACCACCAGCGGTGGGGAATTTTTTCCGGCGGTACGGCGGAGCCGGCCAGCGAAGCCGCGGTGCGCGAGGGCCGCACCCAGGTGCGGATGGTGGAGCGCTATCCGCCGGAAGTCAACGAACAGGGCTGGCCGCGCCTGGTGCGGCGGCTGTCCGAACAGGGCGGGTTTGCGATTCCCGACATTGACCTGGTGATCTTTACCCAGGTGCGCAAGCCCACCATCGAAAAAGTTATGGCGGACCTGGGCCTGCCCATGGAGCGCACCCACACCGTGATGGAGGAGTGGGGCTACACCGGGTCGGCGTGCATCCCCATGGCCCTCGACGATGCGATGGAGAAGCACAAGATCAAGCCCGGCGGTTTGCTGGTGCTGGTGGGTTCGGGGGTTGGGTATAACCAGGCCGGCGTGGCGCTGCGCATGCCCTGAACGGAGACCCCGAACGGAGGAAACGATGAGTCGCACAAAAAAAGTCGGCCTGGGCTTGCTGGTAGTGGTGTTGTTGATCGTGCTGGCTGGAGGGCTGGTCTTCTGGCAGCGCCCCCTGGCGGTGACCCGGCACTTTGGCCTGCGGGCGCTGGTCCACGGCGGGTTCGTCAAACAGGAGGTGGCAACGCCGACCGGCAAGAGCGTGGTTTGGGAAGCCGGGACTGGACCCACATTGGTATTGGTTCACGGCGCGGGTGACCACGCCGGCGCCTGGGCACTGGTGGCGCCTCATCTCACCCAGCGATACCACGTCCTCATTCCCGACCTGCCCGGTCACGGAGAAAGCGAACCCGCTGCCGGTCCGCTGAAGTTCAGCCAGGTGCTGCAAGGACTGGAAGCGGTGCTGGAACAGCGCGGCGGCAAGGAGCCGGTCACGCTGGTGGGCAATTCGCTGGGCGGGTGGCTGGCGCTGGTGTACGCGCAGCGCCATCCCGATCGCGTCGCGCGGGTGGTTTCCGTGTGCGGAGGAGGACCGCGCCTGCAGCTCAAGGTTTCGCTCTCGCCCGCCAACCGGGAAGAAGCGCGGCAATTTATGCGCGTCCTGCTCGACCCCGGCACTCCCGTGCCTCCCGACTACGTGCTCGACGACCTGGTGCGCACCAGCCGCACTGGGGCTGCGGGAAGGCTACTGGCGGAGACCGCGGACCTGGAGCAGCACTATCTGGACGGCCGCTTTCAGGAAATACGCACGCCCGTGGACCTGCTGTGGGGGGCCTCAGACCAGTTGATCCCGGTGGAGTCGGCGCGGCGCATGGAAGCGGAGCTGCCCGCCGCCCGGCTCACCGTGATCCCGCGCTGCGGCCACGTTCCCCAGCGCGAATGCTCCGCGGCATTTGAAAGCGAGCTGGGGCGCCTGCTTTCCGGTCCGCCCCCGGCAGCCAAGTCCCCAGCGGCCGCACCCCCAGCGGCGAAAAAGCCCGCGGCGTGAAGGGTCATGATCACGGCGGACATTCTCGGCGAGCGCGCGCGGCTGACGCCGGAGAAGACCGCGCTGGTCTACGTTCCTACCGGCGAACGCTTCACCTACCGCGAGATGGACCGGCGAGCCGCGCGCTGTGCGCGGTTGTGGCTGGAAACCTGCGGGCTGGCCAAAGGGGATCGCGTCGCCGTGCTGGCGCACAACCGCGTGGAATTCGTAGACGCCTTCTTTGGCGCCGCCAAGTCGGGCATCATCCTGGTCCCGCTGAGCACCCGCCTGACCGCCCATGAGTTGGGACACGTGCTGCGCGATAGCGGCGCCCAGACACTGTTGTACGAAAGCGATTTTCGAGAAACCGTGCAAGCGCTGCGCACAACAGTTCCAGTAAAGCACTGGATCGCGTTCGACACTGCGGCTTCGCCCGGTGACATGCTTTACGCGCAGGCGGTAGCCGCCCTGCCCGAGGCGGCGTGGGCGCCGGTTCGCTGCCGGCCGGAAGACCTGCTTTGCCTGCTCTACACCAGCGGCACCACCGGCAAGCCCAAAGGAGTGATGGTCCCACACCGCATGGCCGGCTGGAACGGATACAACACCGCCATCAGTTGGCAATTGCGCGAAGACGACGTGAGCCCCATCTTTACCCCGCTCTATCACGCCGGGGGGCTGGGGGCGTTCCTCATGCCCATCCTGACCATGGGCGGGACCATTGTGCTGCACCGGGGTTTTGATACCGGCGAAATCTGGCGTACCCTGGCGAGCGAGCGCTGCACCGTGGTGCTGGGAGTACCCACCATCTGGAAGCTGCTGATGGAGGCGCCCGAGTTCGCGGTCGCGGACGTTTCTCGGGTGCGCTGGTGCATCAGCGGCGGCGCGCCCCTGCCGCTCTACATCCTCGAGGCCTGGCAGAAGCGCGGCGTCGTTTTCAAGCAGGGCTACGGCCTCACGGAAGTTGGCGTGAACTGCTTTTCCATGACTGCCGAGGAATCCCAGCGCAAAAAAGGTTCCATCGGCAAGCCCCTGATGATGACCGAAGCCCGCCTGTCGGACGCAAACGGGCGCGACGCTCCGGAAGGCGAAGTGGGAGAACTGTGGCTGCGCGGTCCCCATGTTTCCCTGGGGTACTGGAAGAATCCTGAAGCCACGGCGGCGGTGCTGGATGCGGACGGCTGGTTCCACACCGGCGACCAGGCGCGGCGGGACGCCGAGGGCTTCTTCTACATTGCCGGGCGTTCCAAGGACATGTTCATCTCCGGTGGAGTGAACGTGTATCCCGCGGAAATCGAAGGCGAGCTGTTGCTGCATCCCGGCGTGCAGGATGCCGCCGTGCTCGGCGTCCCGCATGAAACCTGGGGCGAGGCCGGCGTCGCCTTCGTGGTGGCGCGGCCGGAGGTGCAACTAGAGGCGGACGAGTTGACGAAGTTTCTTGCCGGCAGGCTGGCAAAGTACAAACTTCCCAAGGAGTTTGTTTTCGTCGAGAGCCTGCCCCGCACGGCCTACGGGAAAGTGGTGAAGTCCGATCTGGCCGAGGAGTGGAAGCGCCGCCGCGGGAAAAGTGGAAGCGAATTGCGATGATAGTCGTCCTCGGCGACATTAACGTGGACCTGTCCGCGCGCCTTGAGGCGCCGCCCAGGCTGGGATCGGATTGTCTTGCGCCCGAGTTGGGCTTGCACCTGGGAGGGGTTGGGGCGAACACGGCGGTGGCGCTGACGCGGCTGGGCCTTCCGGTGCGCCTGCTGGCATGCGCCGGGAGCGATTGGTTCGGGGAACTGGCGCTCGAGCGGCTGGCGCGCGAAGGCGTAGACCTGTCCTTCGTCCAGCGGACTGCGGACGCTTTGACCGGGCTGATGTTCATCGCCATCGCACCCGACGGGCAGCGAACCATCCTCGGCAGCCGCAGCGCCAACCTGCGGCTGCGGTATGAACCGGGAATGGCGCGGGCGCTTGATGGGGCGCGCGCGCTTCACCTGATGGGCTACAGTCTGATGGCGCCGTCGCTCGAGGAAACGGCTACTGCCCTGCTGCGCGCAGCGCGCGAGCGCGGCCTGCCGGTGTCGGTGGATGCCGGAGCTGCGCCCAGTCATCAGATTCCGGAAAAGGTGATTGGCCTGGGCGCGAAATCCGATTTATTCTTTGCCAACCGGGAGGAAGCCGCTGCGCTGACGGGAAAAGACGATGCACGCGCGGCGCTGGAGGCCCTGGAGCAGGCCGGGGTCCGGCAGGTGATTCTGAAGATGGGGGAGTCGGGCTGTCTGTTGCGACAGGGTTCAGAGTTGGTGGAAGTGCCGCCTTTCCCGGTGCGCGCCGTGGACACCACCGGCTCCGGCGATTCGTTTACCGCCGCCTTTCTCAACGCACGGCTGGAAGGCTGGCCGGATGCGGAATGCGCGCTGCTGGGCAACGCTGCGGGCGCGGCCGCGGCAGAAGTGGTGGGCGCCGCGGACGGCATGCCCGACCGGAGCCGCTTGCGCGCGATAATATCTCAGACGCCGTTGCCGGGCCCGTGGGAAGATGTCCGGCGGCGGGTACTGGAGCGTTTGCCGGAAGGTGGTTTGCAACAAGACCGCCTTCTGCAAGCGGAGCGGCAACGCAACGCCACACCGAAATCCCAGGGAGCGTGACCATGGAACCGATGCCGGAATGGAAGCAGGAAATGGAGCGTCCGCGGATGAAGTCGTTGGCGGACTTGTTTGCGGTGGAAAAGCCGGTGATCGGCATGGTGCACCTGTGGCCGCTGCCGGGCGCTCCCGGGTATTCGGGCTACGGAATGCGCGCGGTGATGGACCACGCGCTGCGCGACGCCGAGACGCTGGTGGCCGGCGGCGTGGACGGCCTGATGGTGGAGAACATGTGGGACCTGCCGTACTTTGTGGGCCGCGAGGTGAAGCCTGAAGCCATGACCGCGCAGGCGGTGGCCGCGGCCGAGGTGGTGCGGAGCTTTCCGGTGCCGGTGGGCATCAACGTGGTGCACAACGGAGGCGTAGTGTGCCTGTCCATCGCGGTGGCGGCGGGGGCGCGCTTCATCCGCGTGTGCATCCTCACCGGCTCGCGACTGTGGGACACGGGAGAACTCGACCACGGCTGTGCCGCCGAACTGGTGCGCAAACGCAAGGAGCTGTACGCCGAGCACATCCAGATTTTTGCCGACGTGGACAAGAAGCACTCCATCCCGTTCCCGGGCCTGGACCTGCGCACCCACATCGAGTGGACGGAATACTACGGAGGCGACGCGCTCATCGTGTCGGGGCGCATGACCGGGTCGGCGCCGGATGTGGAGAAGGTGCGGGAAGCGCGGCAGTACGCCACCCGTCCCATCCTGATCGGCAGCGGCAGCACTGCGGAAAACGTGGGCGCCTTCCTGGAATACGCCGACGGCATCATCGTGGGCTCCAGCTTGAAGGTGGACGGGGTTCCGGAAAAGCCGGTTGACGCGAAGCGTGTGCGCCAATTCATGGACGCCGTGCGGCGGGTGCGCGAGGCGTCGATGAAGCGGAGTCAGGCGCTGGCCTAGAGCGATTTCTTGCGGCGTTTGCGCCTGCCGCCTGAGCTCAGCCGCTGGTATGGCGCATCAGGACCTTGGCGGCGCGCTCGAAAATGAAGTTCACAACCACGAACGCCAGCCCCATCAGCAGCAGGCTGCCTACGATGTCGAAGACGACGTGGTGGTTGAAGCCGGGCTCGAGCACCGCGTCCGAGGGTGAATCGGGGTCGTAATAGACATCCACCTCGGCGCCGAAGGGATAGCGCGCGGCCTCCTCGGTAGCGCCGGCGCGGGTGAGGCGATAGTCCGAGCCCCAGCGCAGGGTGCTTGACTTGTACTGCCGCTCCGCCACCTTGTAGCTGTAGGACACTTCGGCATACGTGATGTAGGAGGCGAGGGAGCCGGGACCCGGAACCGTGCCGCTGGCTACCACTCGCCCCGCGGTCTTCGACCAGCTTGCACTATTTGCGATCTGAGCGACCTGGTAAAGGTTCCACAGGACCAGCGCCCCAGCGAGCACCAGAAAAAAGCAGCCGACCGATTGGGAGCTCTTGGCATCCTCTTCCTCACGCTCGAACTGCGACATCCCCCTTCTGCGATCCCGCTCCCAGTCGCTCACGGCGCGCAATTTTCCTCAATCGTGGGGCGAAAAGCAATAGATGGAGGGAGGAGGGAGGAAGGAGGAGGTAGGAGGGAGCCGTAGAGACGCAGCTTGCTGCGTCTCTCAGGCTGTCTAGGTTGCAAGGGAGACGTTGCAAGGGAGACGTTGCAAGCAACGTCTCTACAGGTTTCTTCTTGTCACTCCGGCTG
>CAZXVY010000157.1:0-6402 GCA_964644115.1 uncultured Terriglobales bacterium | reverse complement strand
GAGCAAGCTGGTCCGCGGCCTGCACCACTACTCGCCGGACGAAACCCTGCAAAAGCCGTAGCGCCGGCGTCTCGCCGAGTGACGATTGCCTGCGCTCAGCACCCTGCTCAACAGGGTTGTCATCCCGAGCGCAAGCGAGGGATCTGCTTCTTGTAATCGTCAATCATCAATCTGCAATCGTCAATCACTGAAACTCTCGCGGCACCGACTCCTTCCACGTCCGCTCCCGCACCTGAGCATCGTTCTCGTAGATGCGGCGGGTGAAGGTGAAATGGAAGTGGGTGGCGTCGGAGCGGATCTCCACCCAGCTCTCGAGCCGCAGCTTGCGGCCGCCGGTGAACCCAATCTCCGTCCAGGTGGAGCCTTCGAACGAAGAAGCCGCGGGGTCTGCATCCGCGGTTCGGTAAATGCTCTTTTGATAGACGTGGTAGCGGCCGCCGGCCAGCTCGTAGCCGTACTCCTGATCCCACTCCGCAGTCGTGCGTCCCTGCACGTCGCGCGTGACCCGGTTGAGGCGCTGCGTATCGTCAAACTCCAGCCGGCGCGCATCCGGACGCTGCTCACGCGGCTCCGACGGTAGAAACGCAGGAGCTTGCTGCTGTCTCTGCGGAATCACTGGCAACTCCAGCCACGTATCCTTGCTGCCAACGTCCAACTCCGAGGTCGCCGCGTAAGGCGACGGCCAAAGCATGGGGAAGAGCGCGTTCGAAACCGCCAGGCGGATGCGGTGTCCGGGGCGAAACGTCCAGGTGGTGAAGTGCAGCGGGATGTCGAGCACCAGGGTTTCGCCCGGCTTCAGAGGTTCCGGTTCGAGCCGCGACTTGCGCTGCGCTCCGTTGAGCGCGCCGCCGCCCACCAGCGACACCCGGCCATCGGGCGCAACGTCTTCCAGGCGGACCATCCAGTGCAGCAGCTTGACGTCGGCGCGCGCCCGTAAACGCACGCGTGGGAAGCCGGCGATCTCCAGCGCCGCCGTCATGGGCGCGGAGTCGTACACCAGGCTGCCGGCGTCGGCCGGGCGCAGGTCGCCGGTGGGATCGCCCCACCAGTAGCCGGCCTCGAATCCGTACCCGGGAGAGTACGCCAGCCGATGGACGCCAGGCGCGCCCGGCGTCGCGCGCAATTCATGCCGCCCGCCCGCATAGAGCCGGGTCCAGCGCGTGCGCGCGATGGGCCAGTCCTCGTAGCGCCAGTGCCCGGGCGTGGTCTTCAGGGCGGCGTCGGGCGCCACGTAGTCGCGCACAAACAGCGCCAACCGCGGCTCCTGCATCATTCCCGTGTCCTCGCCGCGCAGCCAGTGGTTGAACCAGCGCACCGCCTCGTGACGCCACTCGTAGGTGGGGCCAGGCTCGGCGTTGTCCGGCCAGTCGTGCTGATACGGCCCCACCACTCCCTTCACCGGCGCGCGCAGGTTTTCCAGCAGCCGCGGCACGGTGTCGCGGTATCCGTCCAGCAAGCCGCCGATCAAATACACCGGGACCTGGACCTTCTCCTCCTGCCAGCGCAGCGAATGAGACCGCCAGAACTCGCCGTCCTTCTGCTGTTTCAGATAGGTGAGCAGCCAGGGTTGGGCGTTGAAGCGCTGCTCGAAATATTTCTCGTCCAGGGGATAGCCGGGCGGCTGCGGCAGCCCGTTTTCGTGGTCAATGGAAAGCTCGTACTCGTCCTTGTGGTAGATGCCGTCAATGTAGCGAACGTCGTCATGATAAAGGTCGTCGGAGGCGTGCAGCGCCAGGATGGCCTTCAGCTCCGGAGGGCGCCGCATGGCCACCTGCAGCGCGTTGAATCCGCCCCAGGAAATTCCCCACATGCCCACCTTGCCGCTGGACCACGGCATCGCGGCGAGCTGGCGGATGATCTCCACCGCGTCCTCGAGTTCGGCGCGTGAGTACTCGCGCTCCGGCACCGCGCCTTCTGACGACCCCGTCCCCCGGATGTCCACCTTGGCCATGGCGAACCCGCGCCGCGCGAAGTAGCTGTACACCGGATAGTCGCGCAGGTAAAAGGAGTCGTCCTTGCGGTAGGGCAGCAGTTCGAGCAGCACCGGGAAGCGTTCGCCCGCCGTGCGCGCCTTGGGCAGGAAGTAGGTCACGGACAGGCGCACGCCGTCGGGCATGGTCAGCCAGCCGGGCTGGATTTCGAAATCGTAGGCGCGGGGAGCAGGCGGCGCATCCGCCAGGGCCGGCGCCAGCAACGCAACTACAGCCACCAGCACTGCGGTTGCAGTTTTCATTTCGGCTTTCTCTTCCCCCTGAGTGCTGCCGGATTATCGTGTACCCGCTGGCGGAAGCCGCCTTGCATGCCGCTGGCCAGCGACACCGCCGACTCTCCAAACTTGTCGCGCAGGCGGTCGGCCGCGGACATGGCTTTTTCCCAGCGCTCGTTGCGCGCGCCCTCGAGCAAGTCTATCTGGATTGCGGCGTTCTCCAGCGACGACGCTTGCACCCCCAGCAGCCGCACCGCCGCGCCCGGCTTCCAGCTCTTGCGGAACAATGCCCGCGCCTGCTCGAAGACGTCCGTGTCCAGATGAGTGGCGCGCGGCAGCGTGCGCGCCCGCGTGAGGGTGGTGAAGTCCGAGTAGCGCAGTTTGAGCTGCACGGTACGCGCGTGCAGCCCGGCCTCGCGCAGGCGGCGGCACACCATCTCCGACAAACGCGCCAGCGTGGACTCAAGCTGCTCGCGCTCCGCCGTATCCACGGAATAGGTGTGCTCGTGGCTGATGGACTTGGCCGCGGCTTCCGTGCCCACCTCCGCGTCGAACCAGCCGCCGGCGTCGGCGCCGCGCGCCTTGCCCGCCAGCGCCAGGCCCCACTTGCCGAAGCGCTCTTCCAGGAAAGCCTCGTCGAAACGCGCCAGGTCGCCCACCTTGCGCACGCCCAGCGCGTGCAGGTCCTTCTCCATCACCTCGCCCACGCCGGGTATTTTGCGCACCTCGAGCGGCGCCAGAAAGCGCGCCTCTTCTCCCGGCAGCACCCAGAGCACGCCGTTGGGCTTGGCTTGGCCCGACGACACCTTGGCAATCAGCCGCGACGCTCCCATGCCGATGGAGCAGTTCAGCCTGGTCTGCGCGCGCATTGCTTCGTGCAGTGCGTGGGCGGCGCGCAGCGGCGGGCCGTGCAGGCGCTCGGTGCCGCTCATGTCCACGTAGGCTTCGTCAATCGAAGCCATCTCCACCCGCGGGGAAAACTGCTCCAGCACCCCTCGTTGAACGGCGCCGGTCAATACGACGGCTGGGTCCTGTCCTTCGACAAAGATGGCATGCGGGCACCGCTTCGCCGCCGTGCGCAAGGGCATGGCCGAGTGCACACCGAACTTGCGCGCCTCGTACGACGCGGCCGACACCACTCCGCGCTCGTTCGACCGCCCGCCCACCACCACGGCTTTTCCCTTGAGCGAGGGATCGAAGAGTTCTTCCACGGAAACGTAGAAGGCGTCCATGTCCACGTGGAAGATGGTTTTCACGGCAGGCGCTCGCACACCGCATTCTAAGGCCGGGTGCGAAATCGCTTGACAAATGTTGAAACACAACAATATAGTTGTGTTGTGATACCGCCTCTTCACGCCAGCGGAAACTTGCCGCCCGGCATTCACGAAGGGGGTTGGGACGACGTGAGAAAACGGTTCGGCGGGAATCTGCACCGCAGGAAGTTGCTAGGTGGCTTGCGGAAAGCACTCCGATCCCTGAGGGCAGCGGGCTGTCGAACAGTCTATTTGGACGGCAGCTTTGTGACGGCCAAGGAACTGCCTGCGGATTACGACGCTTGCTGGGATGTGAAGGGAGTTGATCCCAGCCGGCTCGATCCCGTCCTCCTGGATTTTTCCAGCGGCCGCGCTGCCCAGAAGGCAAAGTACCTGGGCGAGTTTTTTCCGGCCCAGATTCCGGAAGGGGCAAGCGGAAAGGCTTTTCTGGAGTTTTTTCGAACCGATAAAGAAACCGGCCGCGCAAAAGGCATTGTGGCCATCCACCTCAGGGGGAGGCAGCGATGATCAAGAACCAGCGCCAGTACCGTATTACCAAGACCCAGGCCAGCCGATTCCGGCGGGCCATCGTTGAAATGAAGTCGAGCCCCGGCCAGGGCGTCCCTCCCGTTTTGAGGAAGGCGCAAGTCGCGGGCTTGCGCAGCCAATTACAGGACCTCAAGTCGGAGCTCCGGGATTATGAGACTCTCAGATCGGGGCGCCGGGCGATTCCTATGCTCCCGTCCTTCCAGAGGCTTCCTCATGCTTTGATTCGGGCGCGCATCGCTTCCGGCCTCACGCAACTGGGCCTTGCCCGAAAGCTGGGCATGAAGGCGCAGCAGGTTCAGCGCTACGAGGCGACCAATTACCGTTCCGCAAGTTTGCAGCGGCTGGAGCGAGTGGCCCGCGCCCTGGGTCTGGTGGTTGCGGAACCCGCGCGCGCTTCGCGCCGGCCACCTGGCAGGGTTTCAAGGCCACGGAAGATCGCCCGGAAGGGCGCCGCCGACTAGCCTTTGGACTGGCAAGGCGGCGCGTCCCTTGGAGTACAATTCGCCGCCGATGAAGTCTGCCCTCACCCCCCTCGACTTTCTGGCGCGCAGCGCCGCTGTTTACCGTGATTCCATTGCCGTCGTGGACGGCGACCGCCGCTTCACTTACGCGCAGTTCGAGGAGCGCGTTCATCGCCTGGCTTCGGCGCTGCGCCGGCACGGGGTCGCGCCTGGAGACCGCGTCGCCGTGCTCGCGCCCAACTCCCCGGCGGCGCTCGAGCCCCATTTCGGAGTGCCGCTGGCCGGGGCCGTGCTGGTGATGCTCAACATCCGTCTGAAGGCGCAGGAGCTGGCCTGGATCCTGAATCACTGCGGCGCCAGGGTGCTGATCGCCGACCCGCAGCTTTTGCCGGCGCTGGATCCGGTCCACTCCGAACTGCGCAGCCTGAGCTTTATTACCGACGATTACGAAGCCCTGCTCGCCCAGGGCGAGTTCCCGTTTTCTGCCGCCACGCCGCCCCAGGAAGACGATGTCCTGTCCATCAACTACACCAGTGGGACCACCGGTTTCCCCAAGGGCGTGATGTACACCCACCGCGGCGCCTGGATCAACTCACTGGGCGAAGCGCTGGAGCACGGGCTCACCAACCGCTCCGTTTATTTGTGGACGGTGCCGCTGTTTCACGCCAACGGCTGGTGCTTCAGTTGGGCGGTAACCGCGGTGGGCGCGCGCCACGTCCTGCTGCCGCAGGTGGACTACGAGAACATTGTCGCGCTCATCCGCCGCGAGGGCGTCACCCACATGTGCGCAGCGCCGGTCGTAGTGAGCGGGCTCGCGCAGCACTGCGCGCGCCACGGCATCCGCTTCGCAGGCGGGCTGAGGATCGTCACCGCAGGCGCGCCGCCTTCGCCCGCGGTGCTGCGTGCGGCACAGGAGATGGGCGCCGACGTTGCCCACGCCTACGGCCTTACGGAAACCTACGGCCCGCACACTCTCTGTGCCTGGAAGCCGGAATGGGACGCGCTGCCGCTGGCCGAGCGCGCCCAGCTCAAGGCGCGCCAGGGCGTCCCTTACATCATCGCCGGTACCGACTTGCGGGTGGCCGACTTGCGGGTGACCGACTTACGGGTGACCGACTTGCGGGTGGTGGACGAATCCATGCGCGACGTTCCCGCCGACGGTCGCACCATGGGCGAAGTCCTCATGCGCGGCAATAACGTCATGCTGGGCTACTACGACAATCCCCAGGCCACCGACGAAGCCTTTCGCGGCGGCTGGTTCCACTCCGGCGACCTCGCCGTGGTCCACCCTGACGGCTACCTCGAAGTCCGCGACCGCAAGAAGGACATCGTCATCTCCGGCGGCGAGAACATTTCCTCCGTCGAGGTCGAGAAGGTGCTCTACGAACATCCGGCGGTGCTGGAGTGCGCCGTCATCGGGGTTCCCGACGAGCAGTGGGGCGAAGTGCCGCAGGCCCACGTGGCCCTCAAGCCCGAGCACGCCGCCACCGCCGCCGAACTTATCGAGTTCTGCCGCTGCCACCTGGCGCACTTCAAATGCCCCAAACACGTCGTCTTCGGACCACTGCCCAAGACCGCTACCGGCAAGGTCCGCAAGAACGAACTGCGCGACGCCGCCTGGGCCGGCCAGGAAAAGAAGGTGAAAGGATGACCTTCCGGAAAGCCGCGCACCGTAGCGCGCTGATGTGCGCCCTCCGTCATGTCTGCTGAAGCCACAACTCCGCGGGCCGCGTCGCGTGTTGAGCGCTGGCTCGCCCAGGTGGAGGCCTGCGCCCGCCGCGCCCGTCACCGTCGCCGCGCAGCTTGCCGTGCTGCTGTGGTTGATCAGGACCAAAATTCCCACCATGATTGACAACGCCTACCGCCACCTCAACAAAACCGACAACCTGCGCAGCCTGAGCCGCGTGCCTGGCTAGCGGCTGTCACCGCCCGG
>CAZXVY010000156.1:0-6426 GCA_964644115.1 uncultured Terriglobales bacterium | reverse complement strand
TACGGAACTTCGTTCTACTCGAAGAAGGAACTGGAGCAGTATCTCCACCAGATCGAGGAAGCCAAGAAGCGCGACCATCGCGTGCTGGGCAAGCAGCTTGACCTGTTCTCCATCCAGGAACTGGCCGGGCCGGGACTGATCTTCTGGCATCCCAAGGGCGGCATCATCCGCAAGCAGATGGAAGACTGGATGCGCGACGAGTACCTGAAGCGCGGCTACCACCTGGTCTACACCCCGCACGTGGCGCGGGTGGACTTGTGGAAGACCAGCGGGCACGAGGGCTACTACGCCCAGAACATGTTCACTCCCATGGAACTGGACGATGCCGATTACCGCATGAAGCCCATGAACTGCCCGTTCCACATCCTGATTTACAAGGACACGCTGCGCTCCTACCGCGACCTGCCCATCCGGTTGGGGGAACTGGGGACGGTGTACCGCTACGAACGCTCGGGCGTGCTGCACGGGCTGCTGCGCGTCCGCGGATTCACCCAGGACGACGCCCACATTTTCTGCACGCCGCAGCAAATCGAAGATGAAATCGTCGCCTGCATGGACTTCGCCCTGGCCGTGCTCTCCACCTACGGCTTCACCCAGTACCAGGTGGAGCTTTCCACCTGGGACCCCAAGGACCGCAAGAACTTTCTGGGACGCGACGAGCAGTGGGAGCTGGCCCAGCGCTCGCTGGAGAACGCGCTTCGCCGCAAACAGATCGAGTACAAGCTCATCCCCGGCGAAGCGGCATTCTACGGCCCTAAAATCGACATCAAGCTGGTGGACGCCATCGGGCGGCTGTGGCAGCTCTCCACCATCCAGTTCGACTTCAACCTGCCGGAGCGCTTTGCACTGGAATACGTCTCCGAAAACGGCACGCGGCAGCAGCCGCTCATGGTGCACCGCGCGCTCTACGGCTCGGTGGAGCGCTTCTTCGGCGTGCTGCTGGAACATTACGCTGGGGCTTTCCCGCTGTGGCTGGCGCCGGTGCAGGTGGCGGTGATTCCCATCAGCGAGCGCCATCACGGCTACGCCGCCAGCGTGGCGTCCCTGCTCCAGGACGCCGGCGTCCGGGTGCATACCGATCTGCGCAACGAGAAGATGAATGCCAAGATCCGCGAACACTCGCTGCAAAAAGTACCCTACATGCTGGTGGTGGGCGACAAGGAAGCCGCGAGCGGGCGGGTGAATGTCCGCACCCGCGGCAAAGAGCAAACCGAAGACCTGCCCGCAGCCGAGTTTGTGGCTCACTCGAAAAAGTTGATCGCGGACAAGGCGGCGACGCTGTAGCAATGCTGAAACAAGCCGGACCTGTGGTGTCGAGCGCAGCCCTGCGCGTGATACAAGGGGTCCGGCATGAGTAGCGCGGTTCGACTCTTTATCTCCCTGTGGTTGGTTGTGGTGCCGCTTGCCGCCCGGCCGCCGGCGTCGCAGCAGCGCACGCGCTCCGACCACGTCCTCAAGGTTCTCACGCTGGCAAAAATCACCGTGGCCGGGCATTCAAGGCACAAGGAGGCGGACGTGATTGCCGCCTCCGGTCTGCGCGCCGGCACGCAGGTTACCTCCGACGACCTGCAAGCCGCTTCCGACCGTCTGGGAGCGAGCGGCGCCTTTGCCTCCATCGAGTACCGCTTCATCGGCGTGCCCACCGGCGTGAGCGTGGTGTTCCGGGTGAAGGAAAACCCGGAGGTTGTGCCCGCCGTGTTCGACAACTTTGTGTGGTTCACGCGCGAAGAGCTGATTCGGCAGGTGCGCGCCGCCGTGCCGCTGTTTCATGGTGCGCTGCCGCTGGCGGGCGACATGCAGGAACAGGTGCGCGTGGCGCTGGAGCGGGTGCTGGCAGCGCGGGGCATCGCGGGGCAGGTAACGTCGCTGCCCGAGGCCCAGCTTGGGGGCCCGGTGCAAGGCTTCCTCTACCGAGCGGAAGGCGCGGATGTCGTGGTCGGCGCCGCCGGCCTGGAGGGCGCGCAGCAGGTGGACGCCGCCCCGCTCTACGAATTGATCCAGCCGCTGGTGGGCCAGGCTTATCGCCACAGCGTTTTGCGTGAGTTCGGGCTGAGCTTCCGTCCGCTGTACTGGAAACACGGATACCTGGAGGCTGCCTTCGATGAACCGCGCATCCGCGTCACATCGCAGCAGGGCGCGCGGACATCCGTCAGCGTGATCTTCCCGGTACGCGAGGGGCGGCAGTTCCGCTACGCAGGCGCCGCGTGGGCCGGCAACCACGTGTTCACGGCGGACGAGCTTTCGCAGAAGATCGAGCTTGTGCCCGGCCAGCCCGCCGACGCCAGCAAGCTGGAGTACGACCTGGGCAAGGTCCGCGGCCTCTACGGCTCGCGGGGCTACATGGGAGTGAAGCTCCGCACCAAACCCGTGCTCAGTTCCGCGGGCGACGCGCGCTTTGAGGTCGCGGTGGAAGAAGGCGAGGTGTTTCACATGGGCTCACTGGCAATCCTGGCCCCTGATCTCGATGGCAGTACGCGCGAGCGCCTGCGCCGTGCGTGGCGGATACAGCCGGGCGTGGTCTACGACTCCAGCTATTCCAAGCAGTACATGGCGGACGCCCGGCCCCTGCTGCCTACCGGGTCTACCTGGGAGTTCACCTACCGCGAAGAGATGGACGACAAGAAGAAAATCGTGAACCTGATGATCCTGATGAAGCCGGCGGGGCAGCCGAGGTGAGGGTTTCCTTCCACGCTGAGAGCGGGGACACAAACATGAATCTGGTCATCGGGTCATCTCCAGCCAGCGGGCCTGCCCCAAAGCGAGCGGGTTACTGCGCCGCCCGCTCGACATGTATAATTTTCAGCCTCTAGAACCTTGCAGGAGGAAGCTTATGCGCACAACATGGATCATTGCGCTGGCGTTTGCGGCCATGCAGATGTTCGCCCAGATCGCCCCGCAGGCTGCCGGCCAGACAAAACCAAAGGGGATCCTTTCGGAGGACGAAACCCGCAAGCTCGTTCCCGAATCCTTCTTCTTTCACGGCCAGGTCGCTCCCACCCAGAAACGTAATTCCGCAGCCGTACGCACCGGGGATGACAGAATCTGGATGGCCGCGCTGGTCGACACCGCGGGCTATGCTTCCGCAGTCGCGGAAAGATTCCAGGGGTTCTTGATGACCGAGACGGAGCTGACTATCAATGGCAAGTTGCTGGCCCCAGGCGTCTATGCCATCGGTTCAGACCCCAAGGACAACTTCATCGTCCAGGATCTGGGCCGCAAAGAGGTGCTGGTGGTTCCGATTCAGCGAGACAGTGAGATGCTACGTCCTCGTCCCCTGCAGATCACCCCGAGCGGCAGCGCCTGGCGGTTATACCTGGGACGCAAGTTCGTCCAAGTAGAAAGCCGCTGACGTCCTGGAGCGGGAACGGACTGTGTCCGCCAGGGAGAAAGCCGTTAGAAGCTATCTCCTAAATGCTGTTGGGCGCTGGTTCGTATCAGGGCGCGGCTTCAGCCGTGCCGCTTCAGGCCGCATGAACAGCGGCTTTAGCCGCTGAAACCACCACCATCACCTCATCCAGCGGCTTCTTCCGGATGTCCGGCACTTTTGCGTCCTGCGCCGGGTAGCCGACGGGAATCAACAGGTACGGCTTCTCGTTCTGGTAGTCGAGAGGAATGAGCTTGGGCGAAGGCGGCTTAGTGAACGGCATGATTTCCTCAGATGGCTCTCCTCACCGCTGTGAAACACCGCGATCAGGGGAGCAATCTCAGACTCCGATTGCCGGACAAGCGGTAGACGGAGAAATCGCGGCGATCGAGCGTGAAGACAGTATCAATCTTCTCCCGCTCCGCCAGGTACATCAGGACTGCATCGGCAAGCTGGGCGCCTAGCTTTTCGTAGCGGCGAAGAAAATCCGCCATCCAGGGAAGGGCCTCCGCATCGAGCTCCAGCAGGTGAAAAAGGCCGCCAGCACAGCTCTCGAGCAGTTTGCCAAGCGCCGGCTTTCGATGGCGCAAAAGCCAGGCCGCCTCCGTCAGTGCCGGCCAGCAGGTGAGCAGGGGAGGACGAAGCCCACCCAGCAAGTCCCGGCACACGCGGTGATGCTGGTCCCGCTCTGAGACGATGGCCACCAGCGGCCCAGCGTCCACCAGGACTCGGCGCATCAGCGCTTCCCAAAGCCACGGAAGTACTTCTTGTTGGTGCTGAGGTCGCGCGGAAGCCCCTTGGCGGCCTTCAGCACTCCCAATTTCTTCGCCAGCTCGTAGGCCGTGGGCCCTTCCTCCGGGCCGGCGCAATAAGTCTCGAGCGCTTCCCGTACGACCGAGGAGACTCCTTTCCTGCCGGTTGCGGCCTTATCCTCGACGCGCCGCATCAGCTTGCGGCCCAGCCGAACGGTGATCCTGACGGTTGCCATGTCAGACAATATAGCACATTGTCTGACAACAATTCGCGCCCGCCCATGTTGCCGTGGCCGGTTCCCATACTTGCATTCTCCGGGAACGGCGCTAGACTCGGGTTATGCGAGCCTTAAAGGTCACGCTGATCCTGGTGGTGGTACTGGGAGCATCGAGCGCGGGGAGCGCGCCCCAGGGGGCGCCGCCGCCGCCCAACTTCATTCCTCCGGAACTCACCGAGCTGGTGAAGAAGCAGTTTGGGCCGGCCCACACCGTGGTGGACGACTTTAGTCCCGTCCTGCTCACCGGCGACCTGAACGCCGACGGCGTGGAGGACGCGGTGATCGTCGGCCGATCCAAGAACCCGCTGGTGGACGCGCAGGAGTTTGGTTACAAAGTGCTGGACCCGCACCACGCCTACTTCGGCTTCGGCAACCCCAATATCACCTACGAGTTCAACCTGCGCGACCCGCTGCGCAACCGCTTCATGCTGGTGATCCACGGCGCCGGGCCGGAGGCCTGGCGCGCGGCCACGCCCAAGCAGAAGTTCGTCCTCATCAACGTCCCCTTCGACCGCCTCACTCTCGGCCGCATCCTGGTCAAAAAGAAGGTGGTGGTGGCCATCAGCGCGGAAGAAAGCTCCATCCTCACTTCCGTGGTCTATTGGGATGTCAAAAAGAAGAAGTACAAGTGGGAACCGAACTCGGTGGTCATGGAGTAGGACGGATTGAATCATCGGATCATCGGATCATCGGATCATTGAATCATTGCCCATAGATTCAATCGCTGCATGATTCAATCCTTCTGTGACGCACTTCCTCAATGATTCAATCCCTCTGTGGCTATAATCCTTGCCCGTGGACCTGGAGCACAAGCTCGCTGAACTGAAGAAGCGCGATGCGCTGGCCGAGGCGGGCGGCGGCGAGGAGCGGCGCGCGCGCCAGCACCAAGAGGGCAAGATGCCGGCGCGCGAGCGCATCGAGTTCTTGCTCGACGAGGGCACGTTCGAGGAAACCGATCGCTTCGTCACCCACCGCTCCACCGACTTCGGCATGCAGGAGCAGAAGGTGCTGGGCGACGGGTTCGTCACCGGCTACGGCCGCATCGAGGGGCGGCTGGCGTTTGTCTTCGCGCAGGACTTCACCGTGTTTGGAGGCTCGCTGTCGGAAGCCAACGCGGCCAAGATTGTCAAGATCATGGACCTGGCCATGCGCGTGGGCGCGCCGGTGATCGGGCTGAACGACTCGGGCGGCGCCCGCATCCAGGAAGGCGTCCTGTCGCTGGGAGGTTACGCCGACATCTTCCTGCGCAACACGCTGGCTTCGGGCGTGGTCCCGCAGATTTCCGCCATCCTGGGGCCGTGCGCCGGCGGCGCGGTGTACTCGCCCGCCATCACCGACTTCATCGTCATGGTGGACAAGACGGCGTACATGTTCGTCACCGGGCCGGATGTGATCAAGACCGTGACCCACGAAGAGGTCACCAAAGAAAAGCTGGGCGGCGCCACCACCCACAACGAGATCTCGGGCGTGGCCCACTTCGTGGCCCACGACGATGCTGAGTGCCTGTCGCTGATCCGTGAGCTGCTCAGCTTTCTGCCGTCGAATAATCTGGAAGACGCGCCGCGGCGCGCGTGCTCCGATCCTGCCGACCGCGCCGACGAAGAGCTGGACTCCATCGTTCCCGCCGAGTCCAACCTGCCCTATGACATCAAGGATGTGATCCGCCGCGTCGTGGACGACGGCTACTTTTTCGAAGTACACGAGCACTTCGCGAAGAACCTGGTGGTCGGCTTCGCCCGCTTGAACGGCCGCCCCGCCGGCATCGTCGCCAACCAGCCGGCGTTTCTAGCGGGCGTGCTGGACATCAACGCGTCAGTCAAGGGCGCGCGCTTCGTGCGGTTCTGCGACGCCTTCAACATCCCGCTGCTCACCTTCGAAGATGTTCCCGGGTTCCTGCCCGGAACGCAGCAGGAGCACGGCGGCATCATCCGCCACGGCGCGAAGCTGCTGTACGCCTTCGCCGAGGCGACGGTGCCGAAGATCACCGTGATCACACGCAAGGCTTACGGCGGCGCCTATTGCGTGATGGCGT
>CAZXVY010000155.1:0-6430 GCA_964644115.1 uncultured Terriglobales bacterium | reverse complement strand
ACTTCCTTGCCTTTGCGGTCGGCCACCTCCTGCACGAACACAAAGCCGTAGTTGTAGGGAAAGGTGAGGGACTCGCGTATGAACAATGGAGCGCAATCCATTACTGGGGAACGCTTCCGCCGGTCAAACATGGCGGTAAACTCGGGCGAAGACTGAATGGAACGGCTGCGCGATCCCGAGGGCCCCGCCCAGGCTTCGGCCGCCGCCAGCATGTAGTTCAGGAGAACGTGCATCGCCTGGCCTTCGGCCACGGCGCGGCGCGCCAGCGACTGCTCGTCGAGCTCCACCGACTCAGCTTCCGACTCGGTCTCCTTGCGGGCCTGGTCCTTTCCTTCCTTCAGCCAGGCTTCCAGGCCGACCATCTGGTCCTGTAGCGCGTGCATGAGCTCGTGAGCCAGCACCGAGCGCTGCGCCGCCGGCTCTACCCAGTCGAGCAGGTACACAGTGGCGGTGCGCGTGTCGTAGAAACCCAGCACCTGTTCCTCCTGCAGGTCGACGAGAAACTTCTGGAGATCGAAGTCGCGGGGCAGCAGTCCAAACTTCTTCAGCACGGCTTCGGAACGGCGCGTGCTTCGCTCCTGCCCTTCTTCCCGGGCCCTGGCGGCCATGAACTCACGGAGTTGCTCCCGGCTGAACAGCTTGCGCTCCACCGGCCGCCGGATGGGCAGCTTGGTGTCCGTGCTGGCAAAGCGCAGGATTTCGTCCAGCGCTGCGAACAGCTTCTGAGCTTCCTTCTCGGAGATGCGGCGCCCGGTGCGCCGCTCCTGTGAGGCCGGCCCGGCCGACTGCTCGGCGCTGGCACTCTGCGGCCAAGCTGCCGGAGCGGCGGCCAGCAGAAACAGCAAAAGCAGGAATCGCAGCCGGCGTACAAGGATTTGGATAAGATAGAAGCGCAACGCGGGCCCTCACCCACTGAGCATTACATCACGAAGGGCGCATATGTCCGAAGCGGATCCCAAACAGCGGGCGGCGGAGTACTTCCATCGCGCCTACGAGAAGCAGATGGCCGGCGACTACGACCAGGCCATCGAGCTGTACACGCGCTCCATCGAGGCTTTCCCTACCGCCGAGGCCTACACTTTCCGCGGCTGGACCTACTCCTTCCAGGGCAACCTGGACCGTGCCATAGCCGAGTGCCACAAGGCCATTGAAGTGGACCCGGACTTCGGCAATCCTTATAACGACATCGGCGCTTACCTGATCGAGATGGGGCGCTTGGAAGAAGCTATCCCCTGGCTGGAAAAAGCCACACGTGCCCCGCGTTATGAAGCCCACTGCTTCCCGCACTTCAACCTGGGCCGGGTGTACGAACGCAAGCACGAGTGGAAGAAGGCCGCCGACTGCTATCGCCGCGCCCACGACCTGAATAGCGGATATACCGTTGCTGTGGTGGCCCTGAAGCGGCTGCAGACGATGTGGAATTAGCTCTTAGCTCTTAGCTCTTAGCTCTTAGCTCTTAGCCGCACGAGCCGCGATCCACTCGCCACACTCCCGCGTGCCCAGGCTTCCGCGCACGTCTTCTGTCGTCTTCTTCTGCCGGACGGCCTCGAGCACGGCGGCCTCGATCTGCTCCGCCGCGCGCGTCATGCCGAGGTGTTCGAGCATCATGGCAGAGGTGAGGATCGCTCCCATGGGGTTCGCTTTGTTCTTGCCTGCTAGCGGCGGCGCCGAGCCGTGTACCGGCTCGAACATGGATGTGCGTCCGGGATGGAGGTTGGCGCTGGCGGCCATACCCAGGCCGCCTTGCAGGGCCGCGCCCAAGTCGGTGAGGATGTCGCCGAACATGTTGTTGGTCACAATGACGTCCAGAGTACGCGGCTCGCGCACCATGGCCAAGGCCAGCGCGTCGGCCAGCATGTGCCGCGCTTCGATGCCCGAATACTCCTTCGCCACTTCCTTGAACACGCGCTGCCACAAGCCGTGGGCGTGGGTCATCACGTTCGACTTGTCGGCCATCAGCACTGACTTGCGTCCGTGCCGGCGCGCGTACTCGAAGGCGTAGCGGATAATGCGCTCAACGCCCTTGCGCGTGTTCACGTCCTCCTGGACTGCGATTTCGTCCGCGGTGCCCTGCTTGAACACGCCGCCTACGTCGGCGTAGAGGCCCTCGGTGTTTTCGCGGATCACCACGAAGTCCACGTCTTCGAGTTTCGCGTCCTTCAGCGGGCAGAGTGACGGATCAAGCAATTTCACCGGACGCACGTTGGCGTAGAGGTCGAGCTTGAAGCGCAGGCCCAGCAGGATGTCGCGCGCGTGCACGTTCGAGGGCACGCGCGGATCGCCGAACGCGCCCATCAGAATGGCATCGAAATCGCGGGCCAGTATGGCATAGCCGCCCTCAGGGACGGTGGTGCCGTCCTCGAGGTAGCGGTCGGCGCCCCAGTCGAACTCGGTGAAGGCCACGGCGGCGCCGGTGGCGCGGATCACCTTCAAGGCTTCGGGGATTACGTCCCGGCCGATGCCGTCGCCGGGCAGCACTGCGATCTTCTTTGCGGCAGACACGGGCGAAAGATATCAGTTTTCCGATTGATTCACCACCGAGACACAGAGATCACAGAGTATGACCTTCACCACAAAGGACACGAAGGCTTCACCAAGGGTTTCGCGTGCATCCCTTCGGGAGCCCTTCGTGTCCTTCGTGGTTAGCTTCTCGTGTTTGCTTTTCCTCTGTGCCCTCTGTGGTCAGGGTTTTCCACTCCGCTATAATCGAGTGTTGGCCATGGCGAAGACTCCCTACCTGTACGACGAGCTGGTCTCCGCCGGGGCTCGCTTCGGCGAGTACCACGGCGTAGAAACGGCCGCTGCCTTTGCGGATCCGCGCGCCGAGTACCGCGCACTGCGCTCGGGCTGCGGCCTGTTCGACTACGCCTGGCGCGTCCAGTTCAACGCCACGGGTGAAGATCGAGTTCGCTGGCTCAACGGCATGGTGACCAACAACGTTCGCGACCTCGCCGCCAGCCGCGGCGTCTACTGCTTCCTGCTGAACCCGCAGGGGCACATCCTGGGCGACATGTACGTGTTCAATCTGGGCGAATCCATCCAGGTCGAGACCGACGCTTCCCAGGCCGGCGCGCTGGTCGAGGTCTTCGAGAAATACATCATCATGGACGACGTGGAATTGGGCGCGCCCGTCGCCCGTAACGCGGTTGGCATTGCCGGGCCGAAGGCCGCGGAAGTCCTGGAGCGCGCCGGTTTCCGCCCCGCCGCACTTGCCTCCCTGGAGATGAGCACCCCTTCCGGCGCAGAGTTCGACGTCACCTTGATTCGACTGCCGCACCCGGGGGAGGCGTACGAAGTTCTGTTCGCACCCGGCCATGCGGCGAAGGTTTGGGACCGGCTGGTGGCGGCGGGCGCGACTCCGGTGGGATACGAAGCGCTGGAGTTGTGGCGGGTGGCGCTGGGCGTTCCGCGCTACGCGCAGGACATCCGGCAGCGCGATCTGCCGCAAGAGACCGAACAACAGCACGCGCTGCATTTCACCAAGGGCTGCTACGTGGGCCAGGAGATCGTGGAGCGCATCCGCAGCCGCGGCCAGGTGCATCGCAAGCTCGCCGGCTTTGTCATCGAAGGGGTCGCGCCGCTGCCGGGAGCGAAAATCAGCGCCGGCGGCAAGGATGTGGGCGAGATCACCAGCGTGGCTTCCCTGCCCTCGGCCAACGGCAAGGACACCACGGTCGCACTCGGATACATTCGCCGCGAAGCGGGAGCGATCGGAACCACCGTCCAGTTGGATGGGGCGCAGGCGACAGTCACAGCATTGCCGCTCGCAGAGATTTTGTAATTTGGTAATTTCGTAATTTGATAATTTGGTAATTTCCACTGCCTCGGAACCTTGGCGGCAAGTTAGCAATTACCAAATCACCAAATTACCCAATTACCAAATTTCAACCGATGCCCGACAAACAGAAAACGCCTGACTTCGTGGTCACCGACCGGCGCAAATTCACCTCCGAGGGCGAGGTCCGGGAAGACTCGGCCCCGCCCCAAGCACCAGCAGCGCCAGCACCCGCAGCACCGGAGTCCATCGCGGGCCTGTCCGCCAACGCTCCCAGCATTCCCGCTTCAGCCGTGGCTCCTGCTCCCGAGCCGCCGCCCGCCGCGGCTCACGACGTTCCACCGCCGCCCACGGCAGACGAGCAACGCGCGTCGCAAGACGCCTACCAGGGCCGCCGTCTGGGCGTGCCGGATCCCGCCGGGCGGGGCCGCGCCGACGATTTCCAGATGACCTTCGAGCGCCTGGTGGTCTCCCTCTACATGACCTCCATGGTGCAGCTCGGCATGATCCGCGAAGAAGGCGCCGAACCGCTGGCCGATCTGGTGGGCGCGCAGCAGACCATTGACACCATCGGCCTGCTGGCGGAAAAGACCCGCGGCAACCTCACCGACGCCGAAGCTAGCCTTTTGCAGAACAGCCTGTACGAGCTACGCATGGCCTTTGTCGAAATCACCAACTCGCTGGCGCGCCCGCCGCAACCTCCGGGCGGAGTCAAGTGAAGGCCACGCTGACGGTGCTGGGCAGCGGCACGTCCATGGGCGTGCCTACCATCGGTTGCACCTGCGGGGTCTGCACCTCCAGCGATCCCCGCGACCGGCGCACCCGCCCCTCGGTGCTGGTGGAGTATGAGGGTCACAGCGTCCTGATCGACACCACGCCCGACTTCCGCCAGCAGGCCATCCGCGAAGGCGTGAGCCGGATCGACGCCGTGCTCTACACCCACGGGCACGCCGACCACATCCTCGGGCTCGACGATCTGCGCCCGCTCAGCTTCCGCAGCGGCGGACGCATTCCGCTCTACGCCAGCGAGCACACCGCCGAGCGGCTGAACTCCGTGTTCCGCTACATCTTCGACGACGACTATAAGTACGGCAGCCTCGCACGGGTCGAGTTGAAGACCATCGCCGGCGAGGTGGAGCTGTTCGGCGTGCGCTTCGAGCCGGTGAAGGTGCTGCACGGCGATGCGGAAATTTACGGCTACCGCTTCGGCGCCGCCGCCTACCTCACCGACTTCAGCGAGATTCCGGCGGAGTCGCTACCCCGGCTGCGGGACCTGGACATCCTGTTTCTGGACGCGCTCCGCCACAAGCCGCACCCCACGCACTCCACCGTGGCCAACTCGCTGCGCCTGGTGGAGGAGCTGAAGCCCCGGCGGGCGTTCTTCACTCACATCTCGCACGACCTGCCGCACCAGGAAACCAACCGCTCGCTGCCGCCGCCTGCGCAGCTCGCGCACGACGGGCTGAAGCTGGAGTTTGAGATTTAGTGATCCGTGGTTAGTGGTTAGCGAGAGATGCAGATCTTCCGCAAACTCGACGAAGTCCCCGCCGGATTCGGCGACACGGTGCTCAGCGTGGGCAACTTTGACGGGGTGCACCGCGCCCACCAGCACGTGCTGAAGAAGGTGGTGGCGCGGGCGCGGGAGCGCGGGCTGCGCTCCATGGCCGTAACCTTCGAGCCGCATCCCGCGCGCATCTTGCGGCCCGACGCGGCGCCGCGGCTCCTTACCCCGCTGCCCGTCAAGCTGACGCTGCTGGAAGAGCACGGCCTGGACGCCGTGCTGGTGCTCCCCTTTACCCGCGACCTCTCGCTCACCGCGCCGCGCGACTTTGCCGAGCAAATCTTGAGCCGCCGGCTGCGCGCCGTGGAGGTCCACGAGGGCCCCAACTTCCACTTCGGCCACCGCGCGGAAGGCAACGTGGAGCGTCTGGCCGAGTTCGGCCGCGCCCTGGGCTTCGAGGTGCACGTCTATCCGGAGATGCGCGTGCGCGGCGACACCGTCTCCAGCAGCCGCATCCGCGAATTGCTGGTGGAGGGCCGGGTGGTGCGCGCCCGCCGGCTTCTGGGACGCGTCTTCAGCCTGTTCTCCACCGCCGGCCGCGGACGCGGCTACGGCCACAAGTTCACCGTGCCCACCATCAACCTGAGCCGCTACCACGACTTCGTTCCCGGCAACGGCGTCTACATCACCCGCACCCGCGTGGGCATCGTGAGCTTTGATTCGGTGACCAACGTCGGCGTCCGGCCCACCTTCGGCGGCGACTCCTTCGCGGTGGAGAGCCACCTGATGCACTTCCACCCGCTGGAAGTCACGGCCGACACCGAAATCGAGATCGCGTTCCTGCACCGCCTGCGGGATGAGTTGAAGTTTCCCTCGGTCGAAGCGCTGCGCGAGCAGATTGCCCGCGACCTGCGCCGGGCGCGGCGTTACTTTGCTTTGCTGCCGTTGGGGGTGAAGAAGGAATAAGCAATAAGCAATAAGCAATAAGCAGTCCGCACTCAGCACTCGGCCCTCAGAGCACCCAGCACTCAGGGAGGAACTCAGGCTACGCCTGCGTGCTTGTTGCTTACTGCTTATTGCTGATAGCTGATTGCTGACTGCTGATTGCTGACGGCTGTTGCTACAATCGGCGATTCATGTCCACCGCCGCCCTC
>CAZXVY010000154.1:2973-6460 GCA_964644115.1 uncultured Terriglobales bacterium | reverse complement strand
AAAGGCAAGGAAGGCGCATTCGCCGGGCTGTTGCGCGATCCACCGCGGAACACCTACCAGGTCATGCATCCCAAGAGCTACCTCAAGGGAGAGCGCATGGACCCGCTGCGCGTGCCCGCCATCGGGCCGCTCCTCGGCGACCGCCATGTGCGCTTCGACGCGGGGACCATGGGGGCGCTGGAGGTCTTGCTGTTCCTGCAGCAGTTTTCCGGCGAAGGGACGGCCCGCAAGCTGGCCCGGAAGTGGCGCGGCGGCTTCTACTACGCCGCCACGGGGGCGGCGGCCCCAAAAGAGACGAAGGCCGCAAAGACGGAGGCCGCGAGCGAAGCTCCCGTCCCACCGGCGGCGCTGGCGTTGCTCTACGTCTCCCGCTGGGCCAGCCCGGAAGACGCAGCGCGCTTTGCCGGCGCCTACTCGGCAGCGCTGCCCAAACGGTACTTGCGCGTGGCGGCATCGCCGGCCGAGGTTTCTACGCGCGGCGCGGTCACCAACGTCAGTGCGCCCACGCGCTGGTCCACCGAGGAAGGACTGATGGTGGTGGAAGCCTGCGGCGATACCGTTCTGGCGCTGGAGAGCTTCGACGCAGCCACCGCGAACCGGTTGCGCACCGCCATCCTGGGGGCGTGCGCCGCGCCTTCCGCGCAATCAGTGAAGTTTCCGGGGAGATTGGAGTGATGACTTGGTTTTCCATGCCGCGCGTTCCCGAGCCGGAGGTGATGGATGCCGCCTCCGAAGTCGAGGCCTATGCTTCGGCCGCGGCGCAGTCGTATCTGGAAACCATCGATCGCACCTTCGTGGAGCACGCGGCACGGCTGCTCGAACCCGCGAACCGCGGCGGGCCCCCCGGCGAGCCGGTGAGCGGCCTGGCGCTCGACTTGGGCTGCGGGCCGGGTCAAATCCCCATCCTGATGGCGCAGCGCTGGCCCGGGCTGCGAATCACGGGCGTGGACGCGGCGACGCACATGATCGAGGAAGCGCGGCGCGCCGCGGCCCGCGCCGCGGTGGCCATTTCCTTCCAAGTGGTCCAGGCGGGGAGCGGCGCCCAGGGGCGGCTGCCCTTCGCAGACGCCTGCTTCGACCTGGTGACCTGCAACTCCGTCCTGCATCACTTGTCGGATCCCGTGGCGGTGCTGGACGAGATCGGGCGCGTGGCCAAGCCCGCGGGCGCGGTGCTGGTGCGCGATCTGCGGCGGCCGTCAGCCCTCAGCCACGGGCTGCACTGGCGCTGGTTCGGACGGCACTATTCCGGAGAGATGCTGCGCCTCTACCGGGCTTCCGTGCGCGCTGCGTATACCTTGGACGAGCTGGCGGAGATGCTGCGGCGTTCGCGGCTGAACGACGGCCGGGCGCGCGTCTTCCGCCACCGGAGGACGCACATCGGCATCGAGCGGCCGCCGGCCTGAAAGCTCAGCGGGCCTCGACCCCCACCTGCAGTTCAAATTGCCTGGCGTCCACGCGGGTGGAAGTCCGCTTGTAAGCCCGGATTCCCATCCGCTTCAGGACGTCGAGCAGCGCCTGGGCGCCGCGAAGAGGGCTACAGGAAGCGTCGGCCGGCGGATCCGGGTTGACCACGATGGTCAATCCCAGGCTGCCGCGCGAGCGGTTCTCCTCACTGGTCTCCACGACCCCGGCGTCCCAGCCCGCCTTCCAGAAAAGGCCGGCAAAGTGCTGGGACGCCGCCTTGGAAGCGTTCGTAGAGACGGTGGATCCTTCCGAGCCTTGCGACGGCCGGATGGATACCGCGCATCCCCGGTAGGGACGCAGGGCGGCCAGGATCTGCTGCTGCTGGTCCGCGGTGAATGTTCCCGTGAAATACGCCGCGCGCGGGGAGTTGGTGGGATACTCCTCTCCGGACTCGGCGCGCTGGTTGGCTTGGCGTACGCGCTCCTCCATTATGGCTTCATAGGCCGAAGGAGAAACTGCGCCGGCACCGGGCTTGTCGGCGCCGTAATAGTACAGAGCGCCCCGCCACAGAGCAAAGCTGATCACCACGCCGCCCACCACTATGAAGGTGCGCCACATCTTGCGGTCGGTGTCGTTCATGGCCGGCCTCCGGTGCGGAAGGTGAGGTTTGGGCGCAATATACCATGCTTCCTGCAACCTGCTGGATGGGGACTACACCGGCGTGCTAACCACTTGCTAACGCCCGGTTAATGTCTTCTTGACAGCCGGTTCCCCCCTTGACTAGAATCCGCCCGTTGTCGCACTCGTTGAGCCAACTCAAATCTTTTGCGAGGTGTAACATGCGCCCCTGTCGCCGGCGTTCTGCGTTCGTGTTTGCCGCGGTCCTTCTGTTCAGTCTTGCAGCTTTTGCCCAGACCATCGAGAAGGGGGCCATCAGCGGGACGGTCTCCGATCCCTCGGGCGCAGTGGTACCCAATGCGACCGTGAAGATCACCCACGTGGGTACCGGCGACACGCGTACCGTCACCACCGATTCGGGCGGCAACTACAGCGCCTCCACGCTGCCGGTGGGCGAGTATACGGTCGAGGTTTCGGCCTCCGGTTTCGCCACCACCCTGGTGAAGAAAGTGCAACTCGCGGTGGGCCAGCGCCGCATCCAGGAAGTGAACCTGAAGGTGGCCGCGGCCGGCGAAGTGATAGAAGTGATTTCCGAGGGCGGCCTGGATAAGAGCGATGCTCTATCCAACAACGTCCTGAACCGCACCTACGTCGAAGACTTGCCTATCAGCGGGCGCGACTTCCGCGACTTTACTCGCCTGGTGGCCTCCGCCCAGGACAATCCCGGCCTGCGCTCTGGCGTTCGCCTGGGGGGCCAGTTCTCCGAGAACACCAGCCTGATCATCGACGGCGTGGACAATCGCAACTCGTTTTTCGGCGAGTGGTTTGGGTCGCTGGAAACCAAGAACTTCACCTATCCCCAGGACGCCGTGCAGGAATTCCAGGTGCGCACCAACGGCTTCGACGCCCAGTACGGACACTCCACCGGCGGCCTGATTAACGTGGTGACCAAACAGGGCACGAATGACTGGCACGGCAGCGCGCACTATTTCTGGCAATCGGCTGGACTCTACGCGAATACGGAAGTTCCCGCACTGCCCGGAACAACGATCCTGCCTCCGTTTGACAACCGCCACCAGTTCGGCGGCACCGTGGGCGGGCCGATTGCCAAGGACAAGGCTTTCATATTTCTTGCCTTCGATGTTCAGCGGCAGAACGGGCCGCTGACCACCGCCTTCGGAGGTAACACCGGCGGCGCCGACCCGGCGACAGTGCCGGTGCCGGCGATCTACGGCTCGCCTGCCGGCACGACCATTGCCGATCTGGAAAGTACCGTTCCCCAGTCCCAGAACCTGTTCACCCCGCTGGGACGGCTGGATGTGAAAGTGACGCCCAACAACACGCTGACCACGCGCTTCAACTACACGCGCAACTCCACCACCAACTTCTCCGGCGGTCGCGGCCAAACCGTCACCAGCGGCGCCCCAACCAACTTCGAAAACTTCCTGAATGACGGCTTTACCCT
>CAZXVY010000154.1:0-2963 GCA_964644115.1 uncultured Terriglobales bacterium | reverse complement strand
GACCACCGTCATCAACCCCACCACGGTCAACGAAATCCGTTTTGCCTACTCCACCGAGAAACGGCCCCGGGAGGCCACGGGTCCCGGACCGGAGGCGATCATCTTTGGCTTCGGCAACCTTGGGCAGGCGCTCTTTCTGCCCATCGATAGCACGCACAAGCGCTACCAGGTGCTGGACAACTTCAGTAAGACCTTCGGCAACCACGACATCAAGCTGGGCGTGGACTACAACGCCAACTCCAACAGCCAGCTATTTATCGGTTTTGGCGGGGGCGTCTACTTCTTTGGCGACCTGGCGGGGTTTGCTGCTGGTACCCCGTTATTCATGCTGCAACTGGTGGGCATCAACGACTTTTCCTTGGTGGAGAGCGGCACCGTCCCCACCTTCTACCAGCATGAAATCGGTATTTACCTTCAAGACAATTGGAAGGTCACACCCCGGCTGACGCTCAACTTGGGTGTCCGCTGGGACGGCGTGAAGAATCCGCAGCCCGGATACACTTGTCCGTCGACTACTCCTGTACCCTGCGTGATTCCGGGCAACGAGGTTCCCTACGGTCCGCCCGTTCGTGTGGGCGACGCCATTGAGTTCCAGACCGGTCCCGTTCCCCAGGGCATCCCCAGCGATTACGATAATTTCTCGCCTCGGGTGGGCGTGTCCTACGACGTAACTGGAAACGGCAAAACCATCCTACGCGGCGGCGCCGGACTCTACTTCACCGCCCTGCCCAGTATCTTCATGGCGGAGGCTCTTTCCGGCATGGGTCTGCGCAACGGACAGCCGTTTCTGGCTCCCTTCTTGGGCACCCTGGGCTGTCCGACTGACCTAACCATACCTCGACTCTGTTACCCGGACATTCTGCCTACCCAAGCTACGCCCGCGATACAGGCCCTACTGCCTCCGCCCCTGATCCGTTATGTTGATCCCGGACTGGAAATGCCACGTACTCTGAACATCCAGGTGGGGATCGAGCATGAGATCGCTAAGAATTTCAGCCTGTCCGGCACCTACACCTACGCGCGCTCCGACAACCTGCGCATCGGAGGCTTTTGGAATTCGCGCTATGACCGCAACTTCATTCCTCCGGGCCATCCCGCGGACCTGATTGCCACCGACTTCGATTCCTTCGGGCGAGTCATCAACGTGCTGGCGCGTGGCCGCCTCGATCCCACGATCGGGACCGCCGACGCCCTGACCAGCTTCGGGCGGGCGCGCTACCATTCCCTCACCATCCAGGCCCGAAAGTCGTTCAGCAACCGCTACCAGTTCGGCGCCAACTACATCTGGTCGAAGAACGACGACAACGTCTCCAACGACCGCGACACCGATTCCTACTTTGCGCCCTCGGATCCGTTCAACCTGGACGCGGACTATGGCCGCGGACAGCTCGACATTTCCCACAGTTTCACAGGCTATGCCGTCTTCCAACTGCCGCACGGCTTCCAATTCAGCACCAGCATCCGGGCACGAAGTGGAACGGCCTTCCCGGTTTTCAGCGGCTTCTGCGGCCCCGCCACGGACTTCAACGGCGACGGGAACTGCAGCGGAGCAGCGGCCTACAACCCTGACCGGCCCACCGCCGGCAGCGCGCTGCTTCCACGTTACGCCGAACGCCAGCCCGGATTCTTCACTTGGGACGTGCGCTTCGGCAAGGAGTTCGGCCTTACCGAACGCCATCGGCTGCGCGCCACCTTCGAGGTCTTCAATCTGACCAACCGCGCCAACCTGTTCTCCGACGCGCTTGCGGGAGGGGGCAGCAGCAATGCGATCCTGGGTAACGCTAGCTTCAAAGCCCTGGATCGGACTGATGCTCCAATCAACGCCCAAATCGGAGTGAAGTACACGTTCTAGGGTCCACCTGACCGATTCACAAACTCCCGCCTTGCCGGAAACGGCAAGGCGGCTTTATTTTGGACGGGTGACGCTCGCTGCCCTGGCGCTGTGGATCGCGCTCCTGCCGGCCGCCCCGCAGGAGCCGGGCGGTTTTCGCGCGGCCTTCGATCGCGGACTCGCGGCCCTCGCCTCCGAAAAACTGGACGAGGCCCAGGCCGCTTTTGAAGACGCCCGCAAGCTGCGACCCGGCCACGCTCTCGTCTACTTTCATCTGGCCCAGATCCACGAGCGCCGCCACGAGTTGGAACCAGCGATCGCCAGCCTGCGGCGGGCCATCGCGCTAAATCCCCGCGAGCCCCAGTTCTATTTCCGCCTGGCCTTGCTGCAAACCCAACTGAAGCGATTCCACGACGCCCAGCAGGCCGTCGAGGACCTGCTGCGCGCGCGGCCGGGACATGCGCCGGCGTACCTTCTGCTGGGCCGCATCGCCCAATATCAGGGAGACCATGCCACCGCCGAGCGCCATCTGCGGCGCTACCGGAGGCTGCGGCCCGAAGACCTCGAAGGGATGTGGCAGCTCGGCGCCACGCTTTCCGCGTTGGAGAAATACCAGGAGGGCGCGACCCTGCTGGAGCGCGCGCTGCGCCGGGACCCGAAGCTGGGGCCCGCGCATTACAACCTGGGTGTGCTGCTCGCGCGTCAGGGCAAGGATGAGCGGGCCCGCCGGCACCTTGAGCGGGCCGTCGAGCTCATGCCGGACAATCCGCAGGCGCATTACCAGCTTGGCTCGGTGCTGATGCGCTCGGCCAGGGAACAAGCGGAAGATTTGGAGGGCGCGGAGCGCTCTTTCCGCCGGGCGCTGGAAGTCTTTCCCGGCTACGGCGAAGCCCATTTTGCGCTGGGCACGCTGCTGCGCCGTCTGGGCCGCGAGCCGGAAGCCGCGCAGAGCATGGCGGAGTACGAACGCTTGAGCGCCGCCAGCCTCGAGGACCGCGAACGCACGCGGCGCCTCGCCTCGTTTCACCTGGAAATCAAGTCGCTGCTCGAGCAGGACCGTGTGGAGGAAGCCGAAGCCCGGCTGCGTGAGCTTCTGGCCCTCGATCCGCAGAACGACCTCGCCTACTATCGC
>CAZXVY010000153.1:0-6521 GCA_964644115.1 uncultured Terriglobales bacterium | reverse complement strand
TGGCCGCCAGCACGCGGCCCCCCACGGCCCGGCCGGGCCACAACTGGTGGACGTAGGCGCGGGCACGAAGGATGAGGACTACGCCGGCAAGGACGTCCAGGGAAAGATCGTGCTGGCCAGCGGAAGTCCGAAGGACGTGGAGGCGGAAGCGGTATGGAAGCGCGGCGCGCTGGGCATCCTCTCCTATTATTCGTCGCGGGCCGCACCCAGCGATTATCCCGACCAGGTGGCGTGGGCGCGGCTCCACGACAAAGCCGGCGTGGAGGCAAAAGAGCCGGCGTTTGCCTTCATGGTGTCCTGGCGGACGGGGATGGCGCTGCGGCAGAAACTGGCCGGTAGCGTGCCTTCGAGCTTCCTGGCTCCCGACGCGCCGCAGAAACCTCCGGCTGCACTGCGAGTGCGGGTGCGCATCGAAAGCGAAATCGTGCCCGTGGCCACGCACGGCCTGGTGGGAGGATGGATTCGGGGAGCGAGTATCCACGATCAGCAGGTGGTGCTCACGGCCCACATCCAGGAAGAACGCTACAGCGCCAACGACGACCGCTCAGGCTGCGCCAATCTGCTGGAGATCGGGCGCGCGCTCATGCGGCTGATCGGCGAGGGAAAGCTGGAGCGGCCGGCGCGCGACATTCGCTTCTGGTGGGTGAACGAATTCGATTCGCAGTGGACGTGGTTCTCGCTCCATCCCGAGGACCGCAAGAACATCTTTGTGGACATCAATCAGGACATGGTGGGAGCGCACCACACCCGCGGCGGCCTGACCCGCGTGCAGCACGTCACGCGCACGCCCTGGTCGCGTCCCACGTTTTTCAACGACGTGGTGGAGAGTGTGGTCACGTCCCTGGCCCAGGGCAACAATGCGTATCTCTCGGCCGGGCAGGCGGGAAGCCACGCGCCGGGATGGAACTACACGCGGCCCCTGGTGTCCCGGCTTGGAAGCCGGGACCGGTACGCGGTGGAGATGGTGCCCTACTTCGACAGCACTGACCACCATCCCTTCAACGACCTGGCCATCGGCGCGCGGCACGGCGGCGTCACTTTTACCAACTGGCCGGACGAGTACATCCATTCTTCCGATGACGACATGTGGCAGCAGGACCGCACCACGCTCAAGCGCAACGCCGTGGCCGTGAGCGCGCTGGCGTTGTTCATGGCCGGCGCCGGACCCGGAGACGTCTTTCGCATCGCGCCGCTGATGGCGCCAGGGGCGGTCAGCCGGATCTACAGCGACCATCGCAACGTGTCGCGCCTGGAGCTGGAAGGAAAAACGGACCTCTGCGACCTTCAGCATGCCGCGGCGGCGTCGGTGGAGCGGGAACTCGCAGCGATGGATTCCCTGAAAACGCTGGCCGCCGGCGACGCGCGGGCCAGTGAAGGAGTGGACGCCGCACGCAAGTTTGTGGCGGCGTCGTCGGCGGGCTTGGGCCCGGCGGCCTGCGAGCCTGTGGCCGGCAAACTCGCGGACGAGATGCGCGCCCTCCAAGCGACAATTCCCTCGCGCATCGAGTCGGTGGCAGACTACGTGAAGAAAAAGGGCGACGTAAAGACTGTTCCCGGCTTCCACCCGCTGATGCGCTTTGAGGCGCTGAACTTTGCCGACGGCAAGCGCACCCTGTGGGACATCTACCGGAGCGTCCGCGCTGAGGCCCAGGCCGGAGGCGATTGGTACTACGGCAACGTGACTACGGAGATGGTGCGGAAGTACTTCGAGAACGCCGCGGCGGCGGGCATCGTGACCCTTAAGGACGCGCCGCCGCCAGAGAAGGAAAAAGGCAAAAGGAAAAAGGCAAAAGGGGCGGGGAAGGGCTAGATTCTGCCGGCTTCCGCTCGAGCGAGATGCATAGGTACCCCGAGCCTGTCATGCTGAGCGAAGCGAAGCATCTATGCATTTGCTGAAGGGCCAGTTTTTCAACAATGCTAATGCATAGATGCTTCGCTGCGCTCAGGATGACAACTCCTGGGGTCAGCCTTCGCCCTCAACAATAACCGCTCTGCGAGGCTCCGATGCCTCGCAGAGCGCGGTCACTTCACGTCCTTCATGAGCAGCAGCGATCCAAAGTCCTTGCCCGAGGGCTCGACCGCGCGGGTCACGATGCCGGCGAAGCCCTGCTTGTATTCCGGGTAGCGAGTAAGGAAGGCGCGGCTCAGGGCCTGGTTGGCGGCGTCGGTCTTGGTGGGGTCGGCGACGTTCTCGGCTTCATACTTCACCACCAGCAGCAGGCCCTCGTCTCCGGGCACGGCGAAGACGCTCGTGATCTTGAACGTGCGGCCGGCAGCGGGGAGGGCCATGGGCTTTGCGTTGGATAGCTCGGCGGGCAACTGGTTGGGAAGTTCGGAGGGCTGAACCTGCTGCTGCTCGTCGAACAGCTTGTCGAGCGCGGGCGTGCCCATGAAGGGGAGAGGCGCCAGCAGGTCGCGCGCGGCCAAGTAGTAGAACCATGCGTTGCGGTTCTGGCCTTTGGTCTTGTAGGCGCGGGCCTGCTCGATAAACCAGTCGGAGTTGTGTCCCAGGGTCTGCGCCGGCTTGATATAGAGCCCCGCCAGCCGCCAGGACTCGGGCTTGTTGCGGATGCTGGTGTTGCCCACCACCGAGGCCCACTCCTGCTGCAGCACGACGGAAAAGGTGAACGGGTGGCTGGCGGCGGGCACGTCGAGGATGACGATGGCGTAGCGTCCGGCTTCCAGGCCGGTGAGGAAGAAGCCCACCCAGTCGGGAGTGCGGTAGGCGCCGCAATAGAAATTGGCGCGCGGGCCGGTGAGGTTGCCGTCGGTCTCCAGCAGATAGGAAGCGCGCAGGGCCGGCTGCACGCCGGAGAGCGCCGAACGGTACTGCTGCGCCACCGCCTCGATGGCGGCGAAATCTCCGGCCACGGAAGGCATGCTGTTGTGCCGCAGCGCCTGCAGGTTGCCCTGGGCCACCAGGTCGAAATAAAAGCGCCCGGCGGCCTCCAACACCTGGCGGGTGTTGCCGCGCATTTCAGGCGCCGTAAAGCAGGTTTCGACGGCCGATGCGCACAACGGCATCGCCAGAGCCAGCACGATTTGTGCAAGGACCCTGCCCATGGTGTCCGAGTGCAGGAGATGGCCGGTTAGATGCCGACTCTGCGCCATGATATGCCAGAAGGCGGGCAAGAGTCCTGCCTGGAGAAAGCGGAAGGGGTGTAGAATTTTGGCCATCGAGTCATGTGGTCATCGGGTCATGTTGTCATCGGGCGATGGGGCCGTCGGGCCATCGAGTCATCTTGCTGGAAGACATCGTTGGCGGCCATGGTACTGGTGGTCGCTTGGGGAACCATCCCGGCGCTGGCGGCAGAGGCGGCGCGCGGGCCGGTGAAGGTTGCCGCAAAGGCCAAGGCGAAGCAGAAGAAGCCGTCCGAGCCCGCCGCCATAGCGCAGGCGTCTCCGGTGCCCTTGCTGCCGTATCAGCTTCCTGCGCAGACGCCCAAGGTGACCTTCCAGAACGGCCAGCTCGCCATCGTGGCCGACAACTGCACCCTGGCCGCAGTGCTGGAACAAGTGGGTGTGGCCACCGGGGCTAGTGTGGAAACCTCGCCGGCCTTTGGAGGCGAGCGGGTTTCGGCGCGCCTGGGCCCGGGACTGCCCCGCTCCGTGCTGGCCGACCTGCTCAACGGCTCCAGCTATAACTACTTCCTGCTGGGATCAGTGGCGGCCCCCGAGTCGCTGGAGAGGATTGTCGTCACCCAGCGGGGCGCGCCGCCCGCCGCCGCGTTGTCCACGGCTCCGGCACCCACCCGGACCTTTCCGGCGATCGTGAGGCAACCACCGCCGCAGCTTGACGAGGAGTCCGAAATCGTTCCCGAAACCGACGAAGTTCAGGAAGAGCCGCAATCAGTTCCCGCTGAAACCCAGCCTCCGGCGCCCCAGGCGACGCCTACCCCGGGTCAGCCGGGCCAGCCCGGTGCCCCGCCGGGGACCCAGACCCCGCCGACGGTCAAGACCCCGCAGGAACTGCTCCAGGAGCTGCAAGAGCGCATGCGTCGGCACCAGGAAGATCAGGATCGGCAGCGCGAGCAGCAAGAAGAAGAGCCGAAGTAAGCAGTAAGCAATAAGCCGACCGCTGAGGGCTTTTCCTTATTGCTTACTGCTTACTGCTTATCTACCACCGGCTGCCAGCGGGGGCAACGTCCTGGATCGCAGCCGGCTTGGAAGCAGGCGGCTCGGGCCGCGGCATCAAGATGCGAAAGAAAGCCACCATGACGATATAGGCGCTGAGCAGGCCGAACCCCAGGGCCCACAGGATGGTCAACAGCACGGTGCTGGAGATGAAGACGGTTCGCATGATAGCTTTTTGCCTTTAGCCTTTAGCTTTTGGCTCCTACCTGCTACTTCCTACCTCCTACCTCCTACCTCCTACGTCCTACCTGCTACCTCCGTTGATGCCGGGCGACCGGCTTTTGTTGTCCTGTCCCCTCGTCCGGAAGTACAGGTCACCCTGGTTACTTCTTTTTCTCCGCGTTCCAAATGCTGCGGGAGACGGCGCGTCCGCAGAACGGGCAGAAGTTGATGGGGTAGACGTTGGGCCGTTCGTCGGGGGAACGCACGGCGTAATCCGAGTCCACCTCGTTGAGGATGCGCCCCTCCATGCGGGTCTTGGGGGCATTCACGATGGCCTCACCCTCAACCGCCTGCAGCAGCATGGAGCAGCAATGTTCCGTCATTGCGAGTACCCAGTACTCAGTACCCAGTTGTCGAACCCGTCCGGGGGTGACGGGCTACAGGAATGCAATGCCCACTCTACAGTGCGTTGACCGGGTTTGCAGTTAGCAAATAAGATACACGTGTAGCGTTGTGCGCACCTCGTGCCGGAGCCCACTGAGAGGGCATGGGCCGGATTTTGGGGGCGCAGGCGCCGAGGGGCTGCACCAGCGCCTCAACATGGCCATTCTGCAGATCACAGTCCGCGGGGCGCGGCAGCACAACCTGAAGAACCTGAACGTCACCATCCCCCGGCAGAGCCTCACGGTGATCACCGGGCTGAGCGGGTCGGGCAAGTCTTCCCTGGCTTTTGACACCATTTACGCCGAAGGCCAGCGGCGCTACGTGGAAACGCTTTCCGCCTACGCCCGCCAGTTCCTCGACCAGATGGAACGACCGGACGTGGATTCAATTGACGGCCTCAGCCCGGCCATCTCCATCGAACAGAAGACCACCAGCCGCAGCCCGCGCTCCACCGTGGGCACCATCACCGAAATCTACGACTACCTGCGCCTGATGTACGCCTCCGTGGGTTCGCCCCATTGCCCGCAGTGCGGCCGCGCCATCACCCGTCAGAGCGCGGAGCAGATGGTGGAGCAGGTGATGGCGCTCAAGCCCGAAGACCGCGTCATGGTGCTGGCCCCCATGGTCCGCGGGCGCAAGGGCGAATTCACCCAGGAGCTGGAGAAGCTGGCGCAGGGCGGCTTCAGCCGCGCCCGCATGGACGGCGAACTGCGCAACCTGGACGAGGAAATCAAGCTGGACAAACGCCGCAACCACACCATCGAGGTGGTGGTGGACCGCCTGCTGGTGAAGCCGGGTATCGAGAAACGGCTGGCAGCTTCCATCACCACCGCCCTGCAACTGGCCGACGGCCTGGTGCAGATTGCCGTGGTGGGCGGCGAGGAGCACCTGTACTCGTCGAAGATGGCGTGCACGAATTGCGGCATCAGCGTGCCCACACTGGAGCCGCGGTCGTTCTCCTTCAACAGCCGCTACGGGGCCTGCCCGGAGTGCGACGGCCTGGGCAGCCGCTACGACTTCGATCCGGCGCTGGTCATCGTGGACTGGCAAAAGCCGCTGCTGGAAGGCGGGCTGGGGCCAGGATCGGCCTCGAGTAACATGCGGCGCACGCTGGAGCTGGCGGCCGCGGCCTACGGATTCAACCTGGCCAAGCCCTTCGACAAGCTTCCGCGCCGGACGCAGGACCTCATCCTGTTTGGACCGAAGGAGAGCGACGGCAAACGCGCCGGCTTCCTGGGCGTGCTGGCACTGTTGCGGCAGAACCTCGAAGCCGCCACCTCGGAAAGCTACCGCGAGTGGCTGCTGAATTACATGTCGGCGTCGCCCTGCGCGAAGTGCGGCGGGCGGCGGCTGCGCCCGGAAAGCCTGGCGGTGAAACTGGGCGGCATGTCCATCGCGGACTTCACCGCGCTTCCCATCACGCGCGCGGTGGAGACGGCAAAACAGATCCAGCTGAGCGCCCGCCAGAAACTCATTGCCGGACGGGTGCTGGGTGAGATCGTAGAGCGGCTGGGGTTCCTGAATCATGTAGGCTTGGGGTACCTTTCGCTAAACCGCTCGGCGGCCACGCTCTCCGGCGGTGAAGGACAACGCGTACGCCTGGCCACGCAGATCGGTTCGCGGCTGCGGGGCGTGCTCTACGTGCTGGACGAGCCTTCCATCGGGCTGCACCACCGGGACCACCACCGCCTGCTGGCCACGCTGGAGGCCCTGCGCGACCTGGGCAACACCGTGCTGGTGGTGGAGCACGACGAGGAAACCATCCGCCGCGCCGACTACGT
>CAZXVY010000152.1:4576-6534 GCA_964644115.1 uncultured Terriglobales bacterium | reverse complement strand
GGGCCGCCTGAGCTTCGGCCACGCCAAGGTGCTGATGATGCTCGACGACGCCGAGACCATGATGCGGGTGGCCCGGCGGGTGGTGGAGAAGGCGCTCTCCGTGCGCCAGACCGAGGAACTTGTTTACAGCTTGACGCAGCCGGCGGAAAAGCAGGTCCGCGAGAAAAAGAAAACTGACCCCAACGTGCGCGCCGCCGAACAGGAGCTGGAGCGCCTGCTGGGCACGCGCGTCGAGATCAAGGACCGCAAGGGAAAAGGGAAGATCGTGATCCAGTACTCGTCGCTGGAAGAGTTCGATCGGATTATTGAAGCATTGAGGGATTGACGAATTGAATCATTGAGTCATTGAATCATTGAGCGATTTAGTTATTGGAGCACGATGGCCGTCGGCAGCGATTGGCGCAATGATTCAATGACTCAATCGCTCAATGATTCACTTGTTTAGGCTTTGCCGCGCATTTTCGCGAGCCACCAGCGTACGCCCACCAGCAGGAACCGCGGGTCTTTGAAGAACTCGGGCGGCTTCTTCTCGTAGTAGTGCCCCACGAACTGCAGCACCCATCCCACCACGAACAGCCCCAGAGGCACGGTCCAGAAGCCGGGGCGGAACAGGGCCACCACCGCGAGCGCCCCCGAGAGCACGATCATGGGGATGCCGAGGGTGTGGCAGAAGCGGTTGACGGGGTGAGTGTGACTGGAGGCGTATTGCGCCACCCACTCCTCGGAAGTGCGGTTGCCCATCATGCTATTGAATCATTGAGCGATTGAATCATTGAATCATTGGCCAGGGTTGGTGGGCGCAAGCCCAAATGATTCGACCATCCATACTCACTGAACAACGATGCGGGAGATTGTAGCGCTGCGGAAGCAAGAAGGGAACCAATGTCATGTTGGATGTTTGATGTGCGATGTGCGATGTCAGAACTTGCGAAGTGGCGAGCGGTGCCGAGGCACGCGCTATAATGCGCGTTCAGCAATGCCCATCTCTGCCGGCACAAAACTGGGAATCTACGAAGTGCTTTCCGCCCTGGGCGCGGGGGGGATGGGAGAGGTGTATCTTGCGCGTGACACGCGCTTGGGGCGGGACGTCGCCATCAAGGTGCTTCCGGAATCCTTCCAGCAGGACGAGGAGCGGCTGGTGCGCTTCCGGCGTGAGGCCCAGCTTCTGGCTTCCGTCAACCACCCCAATATCGGCGCCATTCACGGTTTAGAGGAGTCCAACGGCGCCGTGCACCTGGTGCTGGAGCTGGTGCCGGGAGAGACCCTGGCGCAGCGGCTGATGCGTGGGCGGCTGCCGCTCGACGAAGCGCTCTCCGTCGGCCGCCAGGTGGCGGAAGCGCTGGCGGCGGCGCACGAAAAGGGCATCGTTCACCGCGACCTGAAGCCTGCGAACATCAAGCTCACCCCCGAAGGCCAGGTGAAAGTACTGGACTTCGGGCTGGCCAAGAGCGAGGTGGCAGACGCCTCGTCGCAAAGCAGCTCCGACTCGCCCACGGCCAGCCTGGGCGCCACCGGCGCGGGGATCATTCAGGGTACAGCCGCCTACATGAGTCCGGAGCAAGCGCGCGGCAAGCCGGTGGACAAGCGCACAGACGTGTGGTCGTTCGGCTGCGTGCTCTACGAAGCGCTGAGCGGGCGGCGGGCGTTCGCCGGCGAAACGGCAACCGACACGGTGGCGGCCATCATCGAACGCGAGCCCGACTGGAGCGCGCTCCCGCCCAACACGCCCGACGGCATCCGGAGGCTGTTGCGACGCTGTCTGCAGAAAGACCGCAAACGCCGCACGCACGACATCGCCGACGCTCGCATCGAGATCGAAGAAGCACTCGCGCAGCCCGCAGCGGCGGAGGATAGGCGTGGCGCCCCGTCGCGAAAGGCGCTGCTGGTTGCCGGTATCGTGGGCGTGGCTCTGGGAGCGACGATAGCGCTCTCGCTGGGCGGCACCGGCGAGGGCGAGA
>CAZXVY010000152.1:0-4566 GCA_964644115.1 uncultured Terriglobales bacterium | reverse complement strand
CTGACCCACGATCCCGGGCTTTCGGAATGGCCCACCTGGTCGCCGGACGGTAAGCTGCTGGCCTTTGCCTCGGATCGCAGCGGCAATTTCGAGATCTACGTGCGCCGCATCGAGGGCGGGCACGAAGTGAACGTGACCAACGATCCCGGCCAGGATTATCAGCCGGCGTTTTCGCCGGACGGGCAATGGATTGCGTTCGTTTCCACGCGCACCTCGCGCACGGGGATGATCAAGATCGGGGCCACGTTCGGCATGGAGTTCCGCGCCTTCGGCGGCGATTTGTGGGTGGCGCCGGCACTGGGCGGAGCGGCCCGGCGGCTGGCCACGGACGCCAACTTTCCGGTCTGGCATCCCGACGGCAAGCGCATCGCCTATGTCAGCGGCACCGAAAAACATCGCGCCATCCTGGAAGTCCCGGTCGCGGGCGGCGACCCCCAACCTCTGCTCGCCGGCAGCGACTCGCGATGGGAAGCGGTGAAGCTCCAGTACTCGCCTGATGGTTTGTGGTTGAGCCTGGGGGCGGCAGATCCGGAAAGGATCGTGCTGCTGCCCTTGGCCGCAGGCGGCAAGCCGCGCGAACTATTCAGCGCCTCAACGCACGTCTGGGACCCGGCCGGCGGGCGGCTGCACTACCTGAAGCGTGATGCGCTGGGAGGAACGCGCGTGGAATCGGTACGCGTGGGCGCCGACGGCAGTCTGCTGGGCCCTGCGGAAACCATCGGGGTGATGACCGGGATCCTGCGCGATATGTCCATTTCTTCCGACGGCCGCAGTCTGGCCGTGTCGGAGATGGAAGGCTCGATGAACCTCACGCTCCTGCCCTTGCAGCCTGGCGGCGGAGCGCCCGCCGGGCCGGAGCAGCCACTTACCAGCGGGCAGGCGCTGGATCGCTATCCTGCGTTTTCTCCCGATGGCAAGCGCATCGCCTATTCCAGTAATCGCCTGGGGCCACAAGAAGTCTGGATCCTCGAGGTTGCCACCCGGCAACTGCAGAAGTTGCCGGTCCCGGAGGGCTACCAGAACGTCAGCCTTCCCTACTGGTCGCCGGACGGTCGCAGGATCGCGATGACTCCCATCAGTGCCGACGGAAAGCGCTCACTGTGGTTGGTGGCGCTGGACGGCAGCGAGGCCGCAGAGCTGGTCCCGCCCACCAAGGATTTGGGAGGCAGCCAGTTTTCGCCGGACGGACGCAAGGTGCTGTATTACGCCCGGGTCCAGGAACATTTGCAGTTGTTCGAAGTCGAGATCGCCACTCGCAAGACGCGCCAGCTCACTTCGTCACCCTCCGACAAATGGGCCGAGGAATGGTCGCCCGACGGACGCTCGCTGCTCTACTTCTCCACCGCCGACGGCACCGTGCAGGTGTGGCGGATGCCCGCCGCAGGGGGAAAGGAAGAGCAACTTACCTTCGGTCACGAGCGTGTGCGGCATGCCTCCTACTCTCCGGACGGCAAATGGATTTACGTCCAGCCCAGCCACCGCAACATCTGCCGCATCCCGGCCGGCGGCGGCCCCATGCAACCGGTCACAAAGTTTCCCGAGTCCGGGCTCTTCCTGGAAGAGCCTGCTATTTCCCCCGACGGCCGCTCGCTGTTGTATTGCAAGAGCAACGGCGGCTCCTCGCTTTGGCTGATCACCCTGGAAAGCCGGCAAGCAAGTGCAAAATGAAAAATTCAAAATGCAAAAGACTGGCCCTGGTCCAGAGCTTTGGATTTTGCATTTGTCATGATTTTTCATTTTGAATTGTTTTTGCATTTTTCATTTTGAATTTTGCATTTGCCATGCAGCTTCGCCAGGCGCTCAACTCCGGTATCGAAAAGCTGGAAGCGGCGCCCGTCGGCTCGCCGCGCATGAACGCCGAAGTGCTGCTGATGTTCGTGCTGGCCTGTGACCGCGCGCATCTCCACGCCCATCCCGAGCGTGAACTGACGGCCGAAGAGGCGGCTCGCTATGACGAAGCCCTGGCCGAGCGCGCCTGCGGCAAGCCCGCGCAGTACATCACCGGGCACCAGGAGTTCTGGGGGCTGGACCTGATCGTTTCGCCGGCGGTGCTGATTCCGCGTCCGGAAACTGAGCACGTGGTGGAAACCGTGCTGGAACTGGCGCGCGCGACCGCTCCTTCTGCGCAACTTCGCATTGTGGATGTGGGCACGGGTTCGGGCTGCATCGCGCTGGCGCTGGCCAAGGAGCTGCCGCGCGCCGAGGTACATGCGGTGGACATCTCGCGGGAGGCGCTGGAAGTGGCACGCGCCAACGCGGCGCGACTGGAGTTGGCCGCGCGGGTGGTGTTCGAACCAAGCGACCTGTTGGCCGTGCTGCCGCCGGAAGCCGGGTTCGACTTCGTGGTGTCGAATCCTCCCTACGTGGGCGAAGCCGAACCGGAAAAAGTTCAGCGTGAGGTGCGCGAGTTCGAGCCCAAGGTGGCGGTCTTCGCCGGAGAAAAAGGCCTGGAAGTGTATGAGCGCTTGATCCCACAAGCGCACGAACATCTGAAGCCCGGCGGCTGGCTGGTGGTGGAGATCGGGTACTCAATTGAGGACGCGGTGCGGGCGCTGCTCAACGGCTGGAGCGAAGTGCGGGTGACTCAGGACCTGCAAGGGATACCGCGGGTGGTGGCGGCGAGAAAGTAGCCAACCACACAGGACACGGAGGAAAACGGAGGGGGCGCTATTCGTACCCTTTGACGGAGAGAGCATGCGGCGCAGGCGCCTGGTTCGGTTGTTGCTTTTTGTGCTCGCGGGCTACCTGATCGGCTGCGTGCTGGCCGGAGTTCTGCTGACCGAGGGCGCGCTGCATCCGGGGCGGCGGCCGGTGACGCATCGCGCGGAGGCCGCGGCCCGGGTGGCCAAAGACTTCGGCGCCACCCTGGAAGACGCGGAGACCCTGGGGCCGGACGGCGTCCGGCTGCGCGGGTGGTTCGCACGCCCGCCCCACGGCAACGGCGGCGCCGTCATTCTGCTGCATGGCGTGTCCGACAACCGCGAAGGCATGGGCGGCTACGCTCTTCTTTTCCTGCGTCACGGTTACGGCGTGCTGCTGCCGGATGCTCGCGCGCACGGCGAGAGCGGCGGCGAACTGGCCACCTATGGAGCGCTGGAAGGAGCGGATATTGCGCGCTGGACGATGTGGCTTCTCCACACCAAGGGCGCGGCCTGCGTTTATGGACTGGGAGAATCCTTGGGCGCGGCCCTGGTCCTCGCATCCCTGCGGCAACAGGCGCAGTTCTGCGCGGTGGCTGCCGAATCACCCTTCGCTTCGTTCCGGGAGATCGCCTACGACCGGCTGGGGCAAAGGTTTGGCGCCGGCCACGGGCTGGGGCGCACCCTGTTCCGGCCCATGGTGGAAGTCGGGATGCTCTACGCGCGGCGGCGGTACGGGGTTGACCTGGAACAGGCCAGCCCGGAGGACGCCGTCGCGGAGACTCGAGTCCCGGTCCTGCTCATCCACGGCGCCCAGGACGACAACATCCCGTCGCGGCATTCCGAGCGAATTGCGGCGCACAATGCCCACGTCCGGTTGTGGCTGGTGCCGGGGGCGGGCCACGGTGGAGCCGTGAACGCCGCGCCGCAGGAGTTCGAGCAGCGCGTGGTGGCATGGTTCCAAGCGGCGGAAACCGCTCCCAGGGCGGGCGGCAGTTCACCAGGCTTCGATCGCTAGACCGTCCACTTCCATGAAATGCTGATCGCGAGTGACCAGAGTCAGTTGGTGCTGCAAGGCGGTGGCAGCGATCCAGGCGTCGTTGTCGGGAATGGGGCGGCCCTTGGTTCGCAACCGCTGTCGCACTCGCGCATACCAATCGGCAGTGGCCGTCTCGCAGGGAAGGACGGGTATCTCGGCCGCCAAATCCTTGACGCGCCCCACGTTGGCCACAACCCGTTGCGAGCCGTAGGCCCCGTGCAGCAATTCGCCCACCGTGACCACCGACAGAAACGTTGGCACCCCGGCATTGATCCGCTGGATGACTGCCGGGTCATGATTGAAAGCCGCAACCACAATGTTGGTATCCAGCAGGTATTTACCACTCATTCGGGTCTATCCGCTCGCAGTCCTCTTCGATGATCTTCTCCATCAGGCGCAGGTCGTCCTCCGGGATGGAGCCGGCGAACTTAAGGAGAACTGTGGACGGAGCCCCTTCAGGCAGCGGGGTGGATCGCGGTTTCTTGCCGTCGTACACGTACTCTTTCCGGTACCAATCCAGGAGAACAGCGTACTTGGGTGGCAGGTCTTCCGGGGCAGGGGTCGTCCGGCCTCCCTTCCTTCCGCGATGAAACGGATCACCCGGGCGAAACAGCCGACGACGGCCACGCGCGGTTTCGTGCAGCATGCGAAGCCGGGCTGGGTTGGGCGTCTTGGAGGCCACGCAATGGCTCGAAGCGTGAGCCATCAGGCCCGGCCGGTAGCGGCCGGCCAGGTTCTCCTGCAGGGCCCGCTGCACGATCTCCGACACCGAAAAATCGTTGCGTTCAGGGTTTTCCGTCAGCAGCAGAGCGGTTGCAACCCAAACCTCGTCGGCTACTCTTAACTCGGCTACTCTTGACATGGATAAGGTCTATGATAACATATGGA
>CAZXVY010000151.1:1689-6580 GCA_964644115.1 uncultured Terriglobales bacterium | reverse complement strand
GCCGTCAGCAGAATCAGGTCCTTGTCCACGCGGGCTGCGCTGATGGCTTTGGGGTCCTTCTCCAGCAGAGCCTGCAACCAGTCGAAGTCCATCAGGGTCAGGCGCAGCTTGTCGCCCTCCAGGGAGACTTTCCAGAAGCTATGCGCGTCAACGCGATGGACAGCGGTTGCGCCGGTGTCGCGTGGCGGGTACACATCGAGATAGCGCTGTTCACCGAGCTTGACCAAGCGGGCCTCCAGGAGGCTGGTCTTGCTGTCCTCGGTGTACTGAATGCCATACTTCTTGTCCCCTGCGTGCATGAAAACGGCAGTTGCGTCTTCGTTCTTCCAAGTCCCCAGCAGGCTCTCGTCGTAGGTGAGGGTATCGTCGCTAAACAGCGGTTGGTACGAGATGATCCAGCAGCCGCTGAGCAGCACTCCGCAAAGCAGGGCGCCGGTGACCAGCAGCAAGGAGGGGCGCGATTTCATAGGTTCCTCCGGCGACCGCATTGAGGGCGGCCGGAAACAGGGCAACGGCAAAATAGCACGCGCAGGGTAGGAAGGCCAGCCGCTCTCCCGTTACAATGTGACGCGAAAGCGGAGCCCTGCGTGCCCACTCAGACCGAGCAGATTACCGACCTCCTCCAGCAGGCGAAAACCATCGCCGTCGTCGGGCTGTCGTCCAGCCCGCTGCGGCCAAGTTACGGCGTGGCCGCCTACCTGCAGTCGCAGGGCTACCGCATCATCCCCGTGAATCCCAACATCCGCGGCGCGCTGGGCGAGAAGGCGTACGCGTCGCTTGCGGACGTGCCCGAGAAGATTGACATCGTCAACGTCTTCCGCCGCCCGGATTTTGTGCCCGCGGTGGTCGAGCAGGCCATCGCGCTGAAAGTGCCCGCCATCTGGATGCAGGAAGGTGTAGTCCACGAGGAAGCCGCGGCCCGGGCCCGCCAGGCCGGCATCTTCGTGATCATGGACCACTGCATCCTCAAGGAGCACCGCGCCCGTTTGGCGTGAGGCAGTACCCAGTACCTGGTACTCAAAGTTGCTCCTAGCTCTTCGGTGTACCAGACTTGCGCCGCCGAATCTCCTCGATCTTTTTCTTGAACTCGGCTTCCACTCCCTCCGCCGTGGGATGGTAGTAGCGCCGGCCGCGCAGGCTCTCCGGCAAACACTCCATGTCCGCCACCTTGCCTTCCACATCGTGCGCGTACTGGTAGCCCGCGCCGTAGTCCATCGCCTTCATCAGGCCGGTGGGAGCGTTGCGCAGGTGCAGCGGAACGGGCGCGGCCGCAGTGTTCTCGACATCTTGCAGGACGGCGCCGTAGGCGGTGTACAGCGCATTCGACTTGGGGGCCAGCGCCAGGTACACCACTGCCTGGGCCAGCGCCAGATTGCCCTCGGGCATGCCGATGAAGTGCACGGCGTCGCGCGCGGCCATGGAGAGACCGAGGGCCTGAGGGTCGGCGAGACCGACGTCCTCCACCGCCATGCGCACCACGCGGCGCGCAACGTAGAGCGGGTCTTCGCCGGCCTCGAGCATGCGCGCCAGCCAGTAGAGGGCGGCGTCGGGGTCGCTGTTGCGCACCGACTTGTGCAGCGCCGAGATGAGGTTGAAGTGCTCCTCGCCCTCCTTGTCGTAGAGCAGCACCCGCTTCTGCACCGCGTCCTGCACAATCTGTTCCGTGATCTGGGCTGCGGCGCCCGGTGGGGCGGCCTCGCGCGCCGCGCCCGCCGCCACTTCCAGCACGTTGTAGGCGGAGCGCGCGTCGCCGCTGGCGTAGGACGCGATCTTGGCCAGCACGTCGTCCGAGGCCCGCAGTTCCATGGCGCCCAGCCCGCGCTCGCGGTCGGCGAGAGCGCGCTCCAGCAGCGCTACCACCTGCTGCTCGGCGAGCGGCTTCAGGGTGTACACCCGGCAGCGGGAGAGCAGCGCCGCAATCACCTCAAACGAAGGGTTCTCCGTGGTGGCGCCGATCAGCCGGATGTTGCCGCGCTCCACGTGGGGCAGGAAGGCGTCCTGCTGCGCCTTGTTGAAGCGGTGGATTTCGTCAATGAACACCAGGGTGCGCGTGCCGTACTGGCGGGCCTTCTCGGCGTCGGCCATCACTTTCTTGATTTCGGCAATGCCGGTGAGCACCGCGGAAAACTGGACGAACTCGGCGCGCGACCTGCGCGCGATGATGTTGGCCAGTGTGGTCTTGCCCGAGCCCGGCGGTCCCCAGAAGAGGATGGAGCCCAGGTCGTCGTGCTCAATCTGCACGCGCAGCGGCTTGCCGGGGGCGAGGATGTGCTCCTGCCCGGCAAACTGGTCGAGCGTCTCGGGACGCATGCGGTCAGCCAGCGGCCGGGGGCCGGCTTGCGCGGATATTGCTTGTGGGAACAAGCTCATTGGTCACCACGGAGGCACGGAGACACTGAGAACAGCTTGGCATTGAAGATACATCTTTCTCCGTGTCTCCGTGCCCGAGTGGTGAAACATCACCGCTTGCGTGCCGCTTCATAGAGCAGGATGGAAGCCGCCACGGCAGCGTTCAGCGATTCGACCTGCGGCGCATGCGGAATGGCCACCACCTCGCTCATCTGCTTCAGGATGTCCTTGGGCAGTCCCGCGCCCTCGCTGCCCACGAAGATGGCGAGCGGCCCCGACAGGTCCGTTTGGTCCAGTCTTCCGCCGCGGTGCGAGGACGAGGCCACCAACCGCAGCCCGCGATCGCGCAGGCGGGGCATCGCCTCGGCGAGTTTGACGCGCAGCACGGGCAGGCGAAACAAAGATCCGGCGGCGGCGCGCACCACCTTGGGATTCAGCGCGCTCACCGTGTGCTCGGCGAGCAGGACGCCGGTGGCGCCGAAGGCTTCGGCGGAGCGCAGCATGGCGCCCAGGTTGCCCGGGTCCTGGATACCGCAGGCCACCAATACCAGCGGTGGAGCGGGGCGCAGCGCGTCGTCGAGCGCGCAGTCCTTCAGCTTTACCAGGGCGGCCACACCCTGCGGCGACTCGGTGGCCACGGCGCCGGCGAAGACCTCGTCGGGCAAGGCCAGGGTTTCGACCTGGGAAGCGATCTGCGGCAGCAGGCGGCGGACCGCTTCTTCGGCGGACTCGGCGAAGAACAGCGCGCGGAAGCGCAGGCCGCTGCGGATGGCCTCCTCCACCATGCGCACGCTCTCGATGGCGCAGTGGCCGTCGGCGGTGAGCTCGCCGCGCGCAAAGGCGCGCCGCAGGTCCTTGACCAGGGAGTTCTGGGGGCTGGCGATGCGGCGCAGGCGCGGCGAGCTGGACGTCACGGGCGACATCATACCAATTGAATCATTGAATCATTGAGTCATTGAATCATTGAACCATTGAGTCATTGAATCATTGGGAAAGAGGCCAGACCGCGGCCTGGGGTTTGGGCAATGATTCAATGATTCAATCCCTCAATGATTCAATCCCTCCATGATTCAATGTCTTGCAGCCTCTCCGTATCTGTGTTAGCGTTCGCGGATTCAGGCAACGCCGCCAAGGAAGAGGGGACCGCTTGCCCGCCGAGCTCGTCCGCATCAACAGCCAAAACCCGGAGCGTTCGCTGATCTGCTACGTGGTGGAATACCTGCGCAAGGGCAGCGTGCTGGGCATGCCCACCGACACTTTTTACGGACTGGCCGCCGACCCCTTTAACCTGCGCGCGGTGGAGCACATCTACGCAATCAAGTCGCGCTCCAAACACAAGCCGCTCTCCCTGCTGATCGAGTCCGAGGAGCAGGCAGTGGAGCTGGCCCGGCAGCCGCTGCCGCCCGAGTTCTACATCCTGGCCACCAAGTACTGGCCGGGGCCGCTGACCATCATCGTGAAGGCAGCGTCCCGTCTGCCGCTGAAGGTCACCGCCAACACGGGAAACGTGGCGCTGCGCGTTCCCGCCGCCGAGATCCCGCTGGCGGTGGTGCAGGAAGCGGGCATCCCAGTTACCGCCACTTCGGCCAACGTGAGCGGCGGCGCCGAGTGCACCACCGCCGAGGGTGTGCGCGAACAACTGGGCGACAAGCTGCCTATGATCGTGGACGGCGGCCCCTCGCCCCGCACCGTGGCCTCGACCATCGTGGACCTCTCCGGCGACGCGGGCCCCTGGCGGGTGCTGCGCGAAGGCGCCATCCCCATCCAGGAAATCGCCGCCCTCCTCAAGCAGGAATGAGCGCAGCCGCCACCTCCGCCGGCCAATCCGGGAAAAACTGGACCAGACGCCTGCTGCTCCTGCTTCTGATTGGGGCTGCGACTTACACCGCCCTGGTGGCCCGGCGGGTGGAAGAAGAAGCGCAGCGCGACGAAGCGCAGCCCGCCGACGTCATCGTGGTGTTTGGCGCCGCCGAGTACGCGGGGCGTCCCTCGCCCGTCTACCGCGCCCGCCTCGACCATGCCTACCAGCTTTTTCAGCGCCGCCTCGCGCCCATGATCATCACCACCGGCGGCGCCGGCGGCGATCCGCACTTCAGCGAAGGCGGAGTGGGTCGCGAATACCTGGCAGGCCGCGGCGTCCCCGAGCCGCAACTGATTGCCGAAACCCTGGGTGGAGACACGGAGCAGTCTGCGGGACGCGTGGCCGTTATCATGAAGGCCAACGGCATGCGCTCCTGCCTGGCGGTGAGCGACGGCTACCACATGTTCCGCATCAAGCAGATGCTGGGCAGCCACGGAGTGGCGGTTTACGGCGCGCCCCGCCCCGAGTCGCGCCCCCTGGCCGGCATGGATCGCGTCCGCGTGACCCTGCGGGAGGTGCTGAGCTACACGCTGTGGCGGATGGGAGTTAACTGATTTGGTAATTGGGTAATTTGGTGATTCTTGATTCACTGATCTTGTCGTTGCTTTTGATTGCCGGGTTTCGCGGTCCCGCGCCTAGAAACTTTTCGCATCACTCCCAATTACCAAATTACCAAATTAC
>CAZXVY010000151.1:0-1679 GCA_964644115.1 uncultured Terriglobales bacterium | reverse complement strand
TGAGCTACACGCTGTGGAGGATGGGAGTTACCTGATTTGGTAATTTGGAAATTTGGTAATTGGGTAATTGAGTGACTGCCGATCGCTCAAAGGCACGCAATCTGTCAAGCACCCGACATTATCAAATTACGAAATTTCCAAATTACCAAATTTCCAAATCGTCGGATCCGCTCATTTCACCAGCGCCAGAATCCTCACCGGCCCGCCCGATCCTCCCGCCAGTTTGGCGGGAGCGGCCACCAGGATGGCGCCCACTTCCGGAACCCGGCTCAGGTCGGCCACGTTCTCCAGGTGGTAGACGCTGCGCGCGGCCGTGTACTGGTGCACGGGATAGGACTTCGACGGCCCGTAATCCACGCTGAGGGTGTCAATCCCCAAGCCCACGATGCCGCGACCCTCCACCAGAAACTTCGCCGCCTCCAGCGTGAAGCCGGGAAAGTGCATGGCGCCGGAGGCGTCGGCGTTGCGGTAGTCCTTCATGGACGCCGCGCGCGCAGCCCAGCCGGTGCGCGCCAGCACGATGGCGCCTGCGGGAATCTTTCCGTTGGCCTGTTCCCACAGCCCTACGTCGTCCACGGTGACCTGGTAATCGGCGCCGAATTGGATTTTGGGGGCCACGTTCAGCACCACCAGCGGCCCGATCAGGCGCTCGGGCGGGATCTGGTCCACCGTCCAGCGGCCGGCGGCGAAGTGCGCGGGCGCGTCCATGTGGGTGGCGAAGTGTTCCTGGGTGCAGAAGGAGCGCGAGAAGTAGCCGTCGCGCTCCAGGTCGCCCAGCTTCCGTGCCTCGAAGGGAGACTTCTCCGCCCCTTCCCAGTTGGGAAACTTTTCGCTCTGGGGGTGCGTGAGGTCGTAGACCAGCGAGAACCCGGTCTGTGGTGGCGGGGAAGGCGGCGTGCGCTGCGCAAGGAGCGTCAGCGTAATCACGAACGTCGATCCGAAGAGAAAGGTTCGATATGTCATGGCATCATGAACCGCAACTAAAATACAGCTCTACCTTCAAGGGAATCTCCACGGCCTGTCCACCTTCCCGGGCGGGCTCGAAGCGCCACTCTCGGACTGCTTCGACCGCCTTCTCGTCAAGCCCCAGACCTAGAGGGCGCGTGACGCTAACATCTTTTACCCTGCCATCCTTACCTACTATAGCCGTGAGTTCGACCATACCCTGCATCCTCGCCTTGCGCGCCTCTTTGGAGCACATCGGTTCAGGATGGTGGACTGGGCGCGCGCGAGAATAGGCCGCTAGTTCGCCGGCCCCACCTGTCCCGTATCCCGGCCCACGCAGCGGCCGTCCGCCGAGCTTGCCGGTGAATTTCCCCTTTTCCAGTGTGAGTACGCCGTTCACGAGCACGTACTCGATGCCCACGGACGTGCGGTGCGGGTCCTCGAACGTGGCCACATCGCGAACAGTTGCGGGATCGAAAATTGTGACATCCGCGAAGTACCCGGCGCGCAGCAGGCCGCGATCTGCCAGCTTCATACGCTGCGCGGGCAGGGAAGTGAACTTGCGGATGGCTTCTTCCAGGCGCAGCAGCTTTTCCTCGCGCACATATTTTCCCAGGATGCGGGGAAACGTTCCGTAGGCGCGGGGGTGGGTCTTCGACTCGGCCAGCGGACCCTCGGGGCTGGCAGCGGAGGAATCGTTGTTGACGGCGACCCAGGGGTGGCGCAGGGCCAGG
>CAZXVY010000150.1:0-6609 GCA_964644115.1 uncultured Terriglobales bacterium | reverse complement strand
GCCCTTCTTGCCGGTAAAAGGATCGGTGCCTTCCTTGGCGGGATGGGTGAGCAAAGCGAAGTCCAGGCGCTCGATGGGCTTGCTGCCCTCGAGCGTGAGTTCGGTGCCGATGCGGCCTTCGTCTTCGAATCCGGAAATTTCGTGGCAGCCGGCGCAGCCGTAATGACGAATCCAAACGCGGCCCTGGTCCTTAAGCTTCGGGTCTTCCATGTAAGAAGCGTCGGCGTACGCCGAGGGCTCCTTCTTCTTCTGCGCCATCAAGTAGGTGGCGATGTCGGCGGCTTCCTCCGGCGAGAGGCGCAGGCTGGGCATCACCGTCATCTGCTGGACTTGGAGTTCGTGTCCGTCGTTGGGGCAAGTGGAATGCTCCAGGTCGAACACGTAGGGCAGGCCCTTCTTGGCGTAGTCCTCGGGGCCGATGTCCTTCTTCTCATAGGGACAATACGGGCGCACGCGCTGGCGCGGGTTATGCACCCAGCGCACGATGTAGTCGTAGTTGGCCTTCTCGCCCAGGCGGGTGAAGTTGGCGGCAAAGTCGCCGCCCTGCAGGTCGCTGCCCTCGCCGATGGAGTGGCAGGCCAGGCAACCGCGCGTCTCCAGCAATTCCTTGCCGCGAGTGGTGTCGCCCGGCTTCTGTGCGGGGATGGGGTCGCGCAGCGCCGATTGCCACAGATACGCCGAGATGGCCCTGATCTGATCGTCGGTCAGGCGGAAGTTCGGCATCTTGGTGGTGGGGCGGAAGTCGGTGGGCTTGCGCAGCCACTCCGGAATCCAGTCGCGGCGCAGCTTGGCGCGGATGTCTTTCAGGTTGGGCCCGACCTTTTTCTGGTCGCGCAGCACGCTCTTCATCTGCAGGTCAACCTGCTCGATGCGGCCCTCCAGGTTGCTCGCCGCCACGCGCAGGTTCTCGGCTTCCTGGTAGAAGCGCCGGCTGTCCTCGGGAGATGTGTTCGGGTCGTCCCCCTGGCGGATGCTCAGCCCCGCCTGCCGCAGGCTCTCCTTCTTGCCGGCTTCGAACTGGCGAATCTGCTGGTTCAGCGAGAGCAGCAATTCGGGCTCGCGGTCGTAGCCCTCGTAGCGGTGACAGCCCACGCAGCCGCGCTGCTGGAAGAGGTCCTTGCCCTGGTTGAGCACTTTGCCCATTTCCACGCCGCTAGCCAGGACCATGTCGCCGGCGTGGCACATCTGGCAACCCGCCTCGATGTTCTCGCGATAGAACAGCGGCCACAGCCAGTGCTTGTAGCGTCCGTGGCCCTGGTCCACGCCGGAGGTGGCGCGCCCGTTGCCGCCGTGGCAGGCGGCGCATCCGAAGCGCTCCGGGTTGTGGATTCTTAACAGCTCGGGATCAGGATGTCCCACGAAGGCGCGGGCGTAGGCGTCCGGCGGCTTCCCCTTGTCCGACATGGCCGCCGGCGTCAGCTTTACCGGCTCGCGCACCCCATGTGGCAGGACTCGCAGCGGTCCACAATGTTGGCTTCGGCCACGTTGATCTGCCGGATCACCGGGTCCCAGGCCACGATCCTGCGGCGCAGGCCTTCGATCTGATCGGGGCCCAGGCTCACCATGCGATCGGCCACGTAGGCGTTGAGCTTGGCCGCGATTTCCTTTTGTGGACGCCCCGCCTCCCCCAACTCCAGAATCAGGCGCGCCTTCTCCGCCTTCATCTCGCTGTATTTCTCTTCCAGCTTCAGGTAGCTGTAGACGGTTTCCTGGGTGGCGCCGGGAAGGCGTACTTTGTACTGATCTTTTTTCTTGTACTCGTCGAGCGCCTGGCGCTTCTTGTGGCGCGAAGGACCGGTCTCGGTGGTCTCGACGATGTAGGCGTCGGCGTCCACCCGCGCCTTGCCCACCGTGAACACCGCCTGCACCGCCGCCAGGTCTTCATCCAGCTTTTTAAGCGTGGCCGTCAGTTCGGTGATGCGCGGCTTGGCCTGCTCCTGCGCCGCCTGGAGCGACTCGGCCAGCTGCTGGTACTCGGCGCTCTTTTCAATCTCCTGCCGGGAGGTCGAGGACTGCCCCTTCAGGGTCTCCAGGTAGGCCGCGTAGCGCTCCTGGAAGAGGTGCTGATAGCGCTTCCAGGGGCGGGTCGCATAGCCTTCATCGTAAAGCGCCCAGAACAGTGAGGCGATGAGCAGCAGCGAGGCGAGAACGTAATGCGGCGCCAGCGACTTGCTTACAATCGGGTCGTCCTGCGGCGTTGGCTGCTCAGGCACTCGCGTGCTCTCCTAAACCTCGTGGGGAAGCGGGCGACTCGCCCGCGCTCCTAGATGTTGAACCACGGCGTTACCCATACATACTTGATGGTGAGCGTTAGTCGCAGCAGCATCTTGATGGGCAGCGAGATCATCATCAGCATGAGCATCATCAGGGTGTTGTACTGCAGGAAGCTCATGCGCTTGTAGTCCTTGGGATTGGTTTTCAGGAACAGCTTGTGGACCGCGCCCCCGAAGATGACGAAGTACGCCGCCGTCACCAGCCCGCCGAAGATGCCCACCCAGGGCTGCTGGGTGATCTGCAGCGCCGCCGGCAGGTACGGGTTGAGAAATTCGTGCAGGTCCACGTTCACTTCAAACACCACCTTGTTGTGGTCCCAGGTCTGCCCCGGCCAGAACCACATCCAGCCCGGCCCGCGGATGAACGTGCCGATAATGATGAACGAAACCCACAGCACGATGAACCCGAAGCAGAACGTCAAGATGGCGAACTTGCGCTGCTTGAAGGTGTAGTAGCCCGAGCCCAACGGGTTGGTATCAATGTAAGGAATCGCCATCAGCCCGATGATGATCAGCGTAGGCATCACCACGCCCGCGATCCACGGGTCGAAGTACACCAGCATTTCCTGCAGTCCCAGGAAGTACCAGGGCGCCTTGGCCGGGTTCATGGTCAGGTTGGGATTCGCCGGTTCTTCCAGCGGCGCGTTCAGGGTGATGGACCACACCATCAGGATGATGGTGACGATGATGGCTGCCAGAAACTCCACCCGCAGCAGGAACGGCCACACGTGGATTTCCTTCTGCCAGCCGGGCTGGAAGGGCCAGGTCTTGCGGTGATGGGTCTTGGCCAGGGCGGCGTCGCCTTCGAGCTGCTCGATCAGCGCGTCGTTGGCCCGCGCCTGCCTCCACGCCAGCCAGCAATAGAATGCCATCAGCGGAATCATGCCCACGATGGGCACGTTGTCCGGCGCCGAACTGATCTCCCACAATTGATGCCAATCCATACCCGGCTCCAGAATTTCCAAGTCCCGAGCGAAGCGAGGGACCCCTACCTCCTACCTCCTACCTCCTACCTCCTGCTACCTCTTTTCCTTCACTTCACTCTCCAGCCCCACCCCCGCCGGTCCTGAAATTCCGCCGTCTTTCCTGACCCGCCAGAAGTGCACCATCATGAAGATGGCCGCCACCACCGGGATGCCGATGCAGTGCCAGATGTAACTTCGCAGCAGCGCGTTGGCGTCCACGATGGAGCCGCCCAGCAGCCCGAAGCGGACGTCGTTGTAGGGCGTCATGTTCAGTTCCGGCCCGAACGGGCCTTCGTGTCCCAGGCCGGGAGTGGCCCGCGCCATGTTCGTGCCCACCGTGACCGCCCAGAATCCCAGTTGATCATCGGGCAGCAGGTATCCGGTGAACGACAGCAGCAGGGTCAGCACCAGCAGGATCACGCCCACGCACCAGTTGAATTCCCGCGGGCGCTTGTACGAGCCGGTGAGGAACACGCGGAACATGTGCAGCCACACCGCGATGATCATCAGGTGCGCGGCCCAGCGATGCATGTTGCGCAGTAGCTTGCCGAAGGGAACGTCGTGCTCCAGGTACAAAATGTCGCGGAATGCCTGCACCTTGGTGGGATGGTAGTAGTACATCAGCAGGATTCCGGTGAAGGTGAGCACGATGAACAGATAAAACGTGATGCCGCCCATGCCCCAGGTAAAACTGTAGCGCACCGCGTCGCGGTTCACCTTGGCCGGATGCAGGTGCAGGAACACGTTCGACAACACGCCCAGTGCGCGGTTGCGCGGCGTGTCGTCGTGCTTGTGGCGGAAGATGGAAGTGAAGATCTGGGTCTTGGTCGGGTCCTTCAGGCCTTCTTTCTGCTCCTTGGCCTTCTGGATCATGTCCGCCGCGACCGCGCGGACGTCTTCCTTCACCTTCCCGATCAGGCCCACGCCCCCGCCGTCCTTCTTGCCGTTTTCCTCGGCCATCCTGCTCCGCCTTCCGTGTGGAAGCGGGCGACTCGCCCGCGCTGCTTACACCGGGATATACGATCCGTCGTCGCTGAACTGGCTTTTCTGGCCCTTGGGCCACTGGTAGAGCCGGCTGGTGTCCACCACGATCTGTCCGGTGGCGTCCAGTTCGATGTGCGCGCGGTCCATGGGACGCGGCGCCGGCCCTTCAAAATTCACGCCCTCGTTGTCGTATCCCGAGCCATGACACGGACACTTGAACTTGTTTTCGCTCGGCTTCCAGTCGGGCGTGCAGCCCAGGTGGGTGCAGCGCGCGTAGATCACGAACAGCCGGTCGGGCGTGCGCGCCACCCAGATGCGGTACTGCTGCTGGAACTTGGTGTCCACCCCCAGGCCGAAGTCCGAAGAGTAGCCCACGCGGAAGATGGTGGAAGGCTCAAACAGCGTGCGCGGCAGAAAGAAGCGGAAGAAGGCGATGAACCACGCGCCCAGGAACGACGCCACGCAGGCCCACACCAGCCGCCGCCGCTGCTGATTGGCTTCCGAGTCCTCCGGACCCACCGCCGCCAGCCCGGCCGCCGCCGCCGCTTTCGACGTCCCTACGGCCGGCGTCCCAACGTACTTGTTCGCCGGCAGTGTAGCGCGGCCGCCCTCGGCCGCGTCCTTGGTTGCTTCCGTCTTAGGAGGTATTGACATTTGCCTTCGTTACCTCATCTCCACAAAGATCACAAATCGCAAATCACATCACAAATCACAAATGGACTCTCAGTCCGCCGCCGCCATTTCCTTTGTGGCGGCGCCCCGATGAATCGGGGCGTCCTTACGGTCCATTCCCATCGCCCGCACCACCAGATCCCCCAGCGCCGCGATGAATCGCGGCGAATCGTTCAACCCGGGCACCATCTCAAACTGCGCGATGCCCAAACACCCGGCCAGTTCGCGGGCTTCGTGATCAATCTCGCCCAGGGTTTCCACGTGGTCGGAGACAAAGGAAATCGGAACCACGCACACCCGCTCGCCCTTCTGCTCCGCAGCCAGCTCGCGCACCGTGGTGCGGAGCGACGGCTGCAGCCACTTGCTGGCCCCCACTTTGCTTTGATAGCACAGCCGGTGCCGATTCTTCCATCCGCCCCGCTCCATCACCAGCCGCACGGTTTCCTCAATGTGCCGCTGGTAGGGATCGCCGCGCTCAATGACGGAAACCGGCACGCTGTGCGCGCTGAATACCAGCACCGCCGAGTCCGGGGCAGGGAAGCGGGCCAGCGTCTGCTCTACGCGCTCCACCAGCGCGTCCAGATACATGCCGTGAGTGTAGAACTCGCGGACCGTGTGGAAGCGGGCGACCCGCCCGCCGCTCCCCGCGCCCGGCACCCTGAAGTAGCACCGCTCCCATTCGTTCAAGCTGCTGCCCGTGGTGGTCGAGGAATACTGCGGATAGAGCGGCAGCAGCACGATGTCCTCCCAGGGCTCGCACTCCAGTTGCGCCACCGTCTCCGCAATCAGCGGATGCCAGTAGCGCATGGCCACGAAGCACCGCGCCGCAATATCCCGCCCATTCAGGTGCGCTTCCAGCGCGTGCGACTGCTGCTCCGTCAAGCGCCGGATGGGCGACCCGCCCCCAATGGCCGCGTAGAGGTGCTCCACCTTGCGAGCGCGGGTGGTGGAAATCAGCTTGGCCAGCGGACGGCGGCCCAGGCGGGCAAAAGGGAAGTCAATGATGTCGGGATCGGAAAACAGGTTGTACAAAAACGGTTCGATGGCTGCGAGCGTGTCCGGCCCCCCGAGTTGGAACAGGACTACCGCTACCTGCCCTTGAGCCATGTATGAAATCGTTCCTCAAATAACAGGCGAGTGTAATAAAGGATGCCGGGAAGGTCAACGAGGGAAATCGCACCGGCTGCCAGCCGCACGCTGCAAGCCGCCAGCTACGCGGTCGCCGCCTTGGCCGATGGAAGGGACGCCGCAGTCGGCGCGCTGTACGCCTCGAGTTCATCCTTCCACTCGCCGGACTGGAGCGCCGCGACGACGGCGTCGGCGAACTCGCTGGTGCTGGCGGTGCCGCCCACGTCGCGCGTCAGCTTCTCCTTGCGCCGGTAGACGCGGTTGAGCGCGCCCTGCACCATGTCCGCGGTTTGCGGCTCATTGATGTGGCGCAGCATGAGGATGGCGGACTGCAGCACCGCCGTGGGGTTGGCGATGTTTTTTCCGGCAATGTCGGGTGCGGAGCCGTGGACCGCTTCGAAGATGGCGCACTGCTCGCCGAGGTTCGCGCCCGGAACCATGCCCAGGCCTCCGACAAAGGCCGCGCACAGGTCCGAGATAATGTCGCCGTACAGGTTCTCCATCACCAGCACGTCGTACTGGTAAGGGTTCATCACCAGTTGCATGCAGGTGTTGTCCACGATGTGCTCGCCGTAGGTGATCTCCGG
>CAZXVY010000149.1:2754-6628 GCA_964644115.1 uncultured Terriglobales bacterium | reverse complement strand
TCCTCGGCATCGTCGTCCCGGCCGAAAATTCTCCCGAAAAACCCTCGTTTCTTTTTCTTCTTTTCCTTGTCCTCAGTGGACTGAGCGCCCGCCGGGCGCACTGCGCCCGGGTCCTGGGAATCATTAGACACCAGAACGGGGGAAATCGGCTTGCCTTCTTCGCAGGTTTGCAGGGGCTCGGTGCCGGAGATGAACACGGCGCTGTAGGTTTCCGGGCAGCGGGCCGTGGCCCGCAGGTTGGTGTTCTTGTCGAGCGTGACCCCGGTGACTCCGGGGGGAGCAGAGAAACGGCGCACCTCGCTGTACTGAGGGTGGGAGGTGGCCTTCTTCATGAACTCGGTCCAGATAGGAGCGGCGGTACTGGAGCCGCTCATCTTCAGGTCGCTGTAGTCGTCGTATCCCACCCACACGATGCACAGCAGATTGCTGGTGTAGCCGGCAAACCAGGCGTCGTGGGAAGTGCCGGTCTTGCCCGCCGCGGGCGCGGCAAAGCCCTGGCCGCGGACGCCGGCCGCGGTACCGGAGTTGATCACCGCCTCCATCATCACGGTCATGACGTAGGCCACGCGCGGGTCGAGGACCTCGCGGCGGTCGGAGTTGAAGTTCTCCAGCAGTTCGCCCTTGGCGCTGCGCACCGAGTTGAGCAGGCGGGGCAGCAGGCGGGCGCCGCCGTTGGCGAAGACGGTGTAGGCGCCGGCCATGTCCAGGGGAGTGGCCTCGTAGGCGCCCAAGGCGACGGCGGGAGTGCCCTGGGCCGACTTCACGCCCGCGTCGCGAGCCAGCTTGGCTACCTCGCCGTAGCCCACCTGCTCGGCCAGGCGCACGGTGGCGTTGTTGAGCGAGAGCGCCAGCGCGAAGCGCGCCGTCACCGGCCCGTGATACTTCTCCTGGTAGTTGCGGGGTTCGTAGACCTGGTCGCCGTAGACGAAGGTGGTGGGGGAATCGTCAATCAGCGAAGCCATGGTGAGGACCTGGTCGGCGCCGGTGTTGGCGGTGTTGACGGCGGCGGCGTACACGAAGGGCTTGAACACCGATCCGGTGGGCCGCTGGGCCAAGGCGTGATTGAGCTGGCTGGCGGTGTAGTCGCGGCCACCCACCAGGGCCAGCACCGCCCCAGTGTGCGGATCCAGCGCCACCAGCGCCACCTGGGCCTGCGGTCCGGGACGCACCCGCTCCTCAAACTTCCCCTTGCCCACAGGGACGCGGCGGGTGCGGGCCTTGCGGATCTGCTCGTCCACCTTCTTCATGCCCTCGTAGACGGCTTCGGCGGCAAAGCGCTGCAGCTCAGGATCGAGCGTGGTATAGACGCGAAAAGCCTGCTCGTTGAGGTCGCGCTCGCTGTAGCGGTCCAGCAGTTGCTCCTTCACCAGGTCCACGAAATAGGGAGCGTCGCTGGCTTCGACGTTGGGGGGCGCAAGCTTGAGGGGAGCGGCCTTGGCGCGGTCAGCCTCTTCGCGGCTGATGGCCCCGGTTTCCGCCATTCCGTCGAGCACCAGGTTGCGGCGCTCCTGGGCGCGCTGCGGATGCCGGTAGGGAGAAAGAAAGCTGGGACGCTGGATCACCGCGGCCAGCAGCGCCGCCTCCGGCAGGGTGAGGGCCTTCATGTCCTTGCCGAAGTAGGAGCGGGAAGCCTCGCCGAACCCGCGGATGGCAAACGAGCCCCGCTGCCCCATGTACACCTGATTGGCGTAGAGCTCGAAAATCTGCTGCTTGGAGAAGCGCTGCTCGAGCTGGAAAGCGATGAGAATCTCGGTGAGCTTGCGCTTGATGGTCTTCTCCGGGGTGAGGAAGAAGCCGCGCGAGATCTGCATGGTGAGGGTGGAGCCGCCCTGGCTGGGCTTGCCTTCGCGCAGGTTGATCCAGGCGGCTTCGGCGAAGCGAAGAAAATTCACGCCGCCATGGTCGAAGAAGCGGCGGTCCTCAATGGCCAGGACGGCGTCCACCAGCACTTTGGGAACGTCGCTGTAGGCTACCAGGCGGCGCTTGGTGCGCTGCTCGGTGTCGAAGAAGGAGGTGACCATGAGCGGTTCCAGCTCGTAAGCCGCGGCCTGGCCGGCGGAACTTCCGGAGACCTGGATGCGGGCGATGCGGCCGTCGTTCAACTCGATGCGGGCGGAGTGCGGGCCGAAGTAGGAAGCCGGGCCAGGCCGGACCTCAATGCCGTCGGCCAGGATGCGGTAATGGCCCGCTGGCGACTCGGCGTCGTTGTCGGCGACGTAGCCGGCGCGCCGCAAGTAGCCGGCCACCTCGTGCACCTGGAGCTTCTGCCCCACGCGCAGCATGCGGGGCGCGGCGTAGATCTTGGAGGCATTGTTGAATACCTGGCCGCGCATGCGCTCGTCCACCAGTTCGCCATAGGTCACCCAAACGTAGGCAAAGGCGGACAGGGCGGCCACCGCCACCACCGCGGCCACCGCCAGCGACACCCGGGCCAGCTTGGAGGAAAACCAGGAGCGGGTTTTCCCCCTCGTCTTGCGCTGCAGGTTGAGTCGTTTAGCCACTCGGAATACGGATCGGCTGCCCGCCAGATGGTGCGTCTACGATTTTGACACGAGAGAGGGGCGCAAATCTACGCCTGGATGCAACAAGCGAGGGACGAAGCGCGCCGCCTAGAAGGCGCGCTTGCCCTTGCTGGAGGGCTCGAATTGCAAATCCATGGGGTAGCCGGGAAGGTCGACGTGGATGGTGTACTTGGCCCAGATCTGCACCTCGCTGCCGGAACGCTGCACGTTAATCTGATCGGCGGTCAGCGGGATGTCGAGTTCGCGGGCGCTCTTGGCGACCGTGTCGCGGATATCCTGCTCGGTCCGGTTGCTGTTGGCGGCCAGGCGCGCCTCGCTCTCCACCGAGTCCTGAAAGCGGTAGTTGTTGAAGTAAGGCGGGATCAACTGGAAGCCAACATAGAACACGGCCAGAACGAAGCCAATTCCCAACAGCGCCTTAATGTTTTTCATAGCGGCCCTACCCGGCGCGGAACATTTCCTCAAATTCCTGGCCGATTGCCGCAATGGTAGCATCGCGGGTTTGGCGTGTCGAGCGCCGAACCACTTCCACCTTGCCCTCGGAAACCTTCTTGCCAACGGTGATGCGGAAGGGAATGCCCACCAGGTCGGCGTCCTTGAACTTGACGCCCGGGCGTTCGTCGCGGTCGTCGAGCAGGACATCGTGGCCGGCCGCCTCCAGTTGCCGGGCTGCTTCCTGCGCCGCGGCCATCAGCTTCTCATCGGCGGCGTTGGTGGGCGTGACCAGGACCTCGAAGGGAGCGATCTGGGGCGGCAGCCAGAAGCCGTCGGCATCGTGGTTCTGCTCGATGGCCGAGGTGAGAATGCGCTCCAGCCCGATGCCGTAGCTGCCCATGATGGGCGTGACTTCCTTGCCGTCCTGGGCCAGCACCCGTGCACCCAGTGCCTCCGAGTACTTGTAGCCCAGCTTGAAGATGTGCCCGATCTCGACCGCCTTGGCCACTTGCAGCGGCGCCCCGCACTGCGGACAGGCTTCGCCGGCCTCGACGCTGCGCAGGTCTACCCACTGGGGCACGGCAAAGTCGCGCTCCGGGGTCACGTTCCAAAGGTGATAGTTCTCCCGGTTGGCGCCGGAGACCAGGTTCTTGCGCCCGCGCAAGGCTTCGTCCACGAGCACGGTGGCGGGCGTGTCCCGGTAAGACATCGTGTCGGCGCCGATGGGGCCCAGGTAGCCCGCCGGCGAGCCGAAAACCTGCTCGATCTCCTCGGGATGCATGGGACGGAACTCGCCGCCCACCGCCGCCGTGAGCTTGGCCTCGTTCAAGGTGTGGTCGCCGCGCACAAACACCACCACCGGCCGCGCAGACACCGCATCGCCCGCCATGTAGGCCAGCGTCTTGATCTTCTGAGTG
>CAZXVY010000149.1:0-2744 GCA_964644115.1 uncultured Terriglobales bacterium | reverse complement strand
GGCCGGACGCCCGTTGGCGCTCCCGCACGATCGTCAGGAAGCGGGCCACGTCCTCAATGGTCTTCATGCCCGGCGTCTCCACCGGTTGGGGATTGCCGTCGCCCTTCGCGGGCAGGTCCTCGACCGCCGGCAGACGCGACGACGCCTTCTCCAGGTTGGCGGCGTACTGGCACTTCCCGCAACTGGCTACAATGTCCTCGCCGGAGTCGGTCATCACCATGAACTCGTGCGACTGCGATCCGCCCATGGCGCCGGAGTGTGCCTCCACCGCGTACTTCAGACCGCAACGGTCAAAGATGCGGCAATAGGCGTCGTAGTGCTTCTGGTAGGAGAGGTCGAGTCCGGCCGCGTCCAGGTCGAAGGAATAGGAGTCCTTCATGGTGAACTGGCGCGTGCGCAGGAGTCCCGACTTGGGGCGCGGCTCGTCGCGGAACTTTTCCTGGATCTGGTACCAGATCTGCGGCAGTTGCTTGTAACTGCGCAGTTCCTTGCGCGCGATCTCGGTCATCACCTCTTCGTGGGTCATGCCCAGGCAAAGGTCTGCGCCCTTGCGGTCCTTCAGGCGGAACATGTTGTCGCCCATGACCGACCAGCGGCCCGTGGCTTCCCAGAGCTCGCGCGGGTTTAGCGCTGGGAGATAAAACTCCTGCGCGATGCGGTCCATTTCCTGGCGGACGATGGCGGCAATCTTCAGCAGCGAGCGCTGCCCCAGGAAAATGTAGGAGTAGAAGCCCGCGGCAAGCTGGCGCACGTAAGCCGCCCGCACCAGGAACTTGTGGCTGGCGACCTCGGCGTCGGCGGGCGCCTCGCGCAGCGTGGGGATGAATAATTGCGACCAGTAGTGCATTTCAGGGAAACCTCTCGCCCGCAGTGGCGAGCGAATCGGTCATTCTAAATGATAATCAGGCAGATGCCCGCGGCTGTCTCGCGTTCGACCTGAAGACCACATGAGGGAATTTGCTGATGAGGCTCACCCACAGGCAGTTGACGGGCGATGATCTAATGTCGCGCCAGCGGTTTCGTGGGCAGTGCGGAATCGTCGGCTTGGGGCTTGGCTTGTGAGTCGGCGTCGGCGCGGCCTTGATATCGGTCCCAGAGGAGTGCGAAGGTGCCCAACACCAGGACTATGATCGGGAAGGCTGCCCATTGGAAAAATTCGCTCATTATCGTTTTCTCTCCACCAGTATACCCACAAACAAAGCCAGGAGACCGCAGAAAATCAGGTAGCCGATCTTTTCGGCAGATACCGGGTGATCGGTGTACTCGAAAATCTTGTACAAAGGCACGAACACGAGGAGCAAGGTGCCTGCCTCGCGCAAAGCGTAGGCAAACATCTTCGCGACCGATTCTTTGCCCTCTCCCACGCTCATCTTGGCGGCTTCCTCTCCGTGGAGCCGACGATACTACAGTTCGCCGCGGGTTCCGCTGCGGGCACTCGGCTTGTTTCACACACCCGCGGCGCGCCTGGCCCAGCCGCCCACCAGCGGATACTGGGCCCACTGGCCGCGCATGGCCTTGAGGGCGTACACGATGGCCAGCACCAGCGACATCACGCTTCCGCCCATGGCGAACAGCGCGAGGATGGGGAGCACGAGGAAGAATGGGGAGGGCTGGCCCGCTCCGCTGCCCTGCGAGGACAAGCTCATGAACACAAATCCCAGGACCAGCAGCGCCGACATCAGGGCCGCCACCATGAGCAGAAGCTGCCAGAAGATTGCCTGCAGGGCGTGAAAGGCCACAAAGCGGGAGTTGCGCTTGAGCAGGTAAATGACGAGCGGGCCCAGGAAGCCAGAGAAAATCTGCAGCGCGTGGGCCAGGGCGGCCAGGTCCTGTTCTTCACGACTCGGCGGCGGCTGGTTGGTGATTTCCATGGATATAATCGTTGGTTCGCAAGGTATTCAAAATGCCGCCGCCGGTCAACTCTATCGGACAGCGCCGCGTGGAGACGGACATCGCGCGCTCTTGGACGCTGCCTTCGCGCCTCTACACCGACTTCGCCGCTCTGGCGGACGAGCGGCAGCGCATCTTCTCCCGAACCTGGCAGCTCGCAGGGCGCCGCGAGCAACTGGCCAACCCAGGGGACTACTTCACCACGGAAGTGGCGGGCGAGCCGTTACTGCTGGCGCGCGACGCCGAGGGAAGGCTGCGCGCTTTCTACAACGTTTGCCGGCACCGCGCCGGCCCGCCCGCCGAAGGCTGCGGCTCGCGCAAGGTTTTCCGCTGCAGCTACCACGGATGGACCTACGCCCTCGATGGCCGCCTGCTGAATGCTCCGGAGTTTGAAGGCGTGGAAGATTTCCATCCGGAGAAGTTCGGCCTGGCGCCGGTGCGGGCCGAGGAATGGGGGCTGTGGGTGTTCGTGAACCTGGATTCCGCCGTGGAACCGCTGGTCACCTCGCTGCGCGAGCTTCCCGCGCAGGCCGCGCGCTTCGACCTGGAACGGCTGCGTTTTATCGAGCGCCGCGAATACCTGATGCAGTGTAACTGGAAGACCTACATGGACAACTACCTGGAGGGCTACCACCTGCCCAGCGTGCATCCCGGACTGAACCGCGAGCTCGACTACTCGCAATACGTCACTGAGACCTACGCCGGCCACTCGCGGCAGAGCAGCCCCATCCGCGGTCCGGAGAACGAGAAGGACGTTGCCCGCCGCTACGCCCAGGCCACGGGCAGCGAATCCGCCGAATACTACTGGATCTTTCCCAACTGGATGCTGAACTGCTACCCCGACAACCTTTCCA